>CAZBRY010000061.1:411-12364 GCA_964494285.1 uncultured Lachnospiraceae bacterium | reverse complement strand
GTGCTATATCGTCCCGGCAAAGAAAATTAATAAATTTCTCGGCATTTTCTTTATTGGGAGCATTCTTCGGAATGACCCAGGAATCGATCCAGACATTTGTGCCTTCTTCAGGAATGACATATTCCAGATCCGGGTTTTCCCGCTGCGTATAAATTGCTTCACCGGAATAGATTACACCGATTGCAGCCTCGTTGCCAATCATTTTGTCACGCACCTGGTCGATAACATATGCCTGTACAAGCGGTTTTTGTTTGATTAGTAAATCCCTTGCATCCTTCAGTTCTTTTTCGTCGATAGAGTTGCCGGAGTAACCCAGCTCCTTCAGCGCGACCATGAAAGCATCGCGAACAGAGTCCTGCATCAGGATATTGTCTTTATACTGCTCATCCCAAAGCGCGTCCCAACTCGTGATCGGCGCGGAGACCATCGTCTTATTATATAGGATACCGACGGTACCCCAGCAATAGGGAACGGAATATTTGTTTTCGGGATCAAAGCCCTTGGACTGCTCCTGATAGGCTTCCCCGATGTTCTTGATGTTCGGGATATGATCAAAGTTAATCTCAGCGAGCAAGTCATTTTGAATCATTTTTTCAATCATATAATCGGAAGGGCAAATCACATCATATTTGGAAGCTCCTGCCTCCACCTTCGGGTACATGATTTCGTTTGTTTCAAATTCATCATAGACGACCGAGATACCGGTTTCTTCTTCAAACATCGTGAGAACCTCCGGGTCGATGTATTCCCCCCAATTATATACGATTACCTCTCCTGCGCGGTTGTCGGCTTTATCGCCGCAGCCTCCCAAAAGTAAGGCGGCTGTTGCAAAGTAAAAAACAATAGATATAGATTTTTTCATAATGTTCCTCCTCATTTATTATTAATAGATATCTGTGTACAGTCTTATACGCTGGTTGCCGCTTTCGTCTGAATGGCAGGTTTTTTGGTCGGAATGCGGTTAATTAAAAAGAGCAGCAGCAAGATGGAAAGGAATAAAAGCGAAGAAAGCGCATACATTTCCGGCTTGATTCCCTTTTTGACTTCTGTATAGATCTTTGTGGACAGGGTGTTAAGCCCGGGACCTTTTGTAAAGTGCGTAATGATGAAATCATCAAGCGACATCGTAAATGAAAGCAGAAAACCGGAGAGGACACCCGGCAGAATATCCGGAAAAACAACCTTAAAAAAAGCGTAAGCCGGAGAGGCTCCAAGATCCAGAGCTGCTTCAAATGTACTATGGTTCGTTTGTTTGAGTTTTGGCATGACGCTCAAAATGACATATGGAATGTTGAAGGTAATATGTGCCATCAATACGGTGCCAAATCCAAATGAAACACCAAAGGCGATAAACAGCAGCATCAAGGAAATGCCCGTCACAATATCGGCATTCAGCATCGGAATGTTTGTGACGCCAAGATAAAACGTACGCCATCTTTTTTTCATGCTGTTGATTGCGATGGCGGCAGCTGTGCCGACGATCGTCGCGATTATGGATGAAAGAAAGGCAATAATCAGCGTGGTGGAGAGTGCGCTCATAATTTGTTCATTCTGAAACAGGGAAGCATACCATTTGAATGTAAAACCGCCCCATTTTGCCCTCGTTTTGGAGGCATTGAAAGACAGAATAACAAGTGTCACAATCGGTGCATACAGCAAAATAAAAATCAATGCAATATATAGCTTTTGAAGAGCGGTTTTCATCAGAATACGCTGCCTCCTTCCTTATCATACTTTGTTGTCACGGCCATGCTGATAAAAATAAATATCATAAGAACGAGAGAGAGTCCGCTTCCCGCGTTCCAGTTGCTTGTTTGCTTGAATTCCTGCTCGATGACATTGCCGATTAAAAGGATCTTGCTGCCGCCTAACAAATCTGAAATAACGAAGGTCGTCAGTGCGGGCACAAATACCATCGTAATGCCGCTGATGATGCCCGGAACGCTTAACGGGAGAATGACCTTGAGAAAGGTCTGGATACTGTTTGCGCCGAGGTCGCGGGCGGCGTTAATGACGTTGCCGTCAATTTTAATCAGTACATTATAAATCGGCAAAACCATAAACGGAAGGAAGTTGTAAACCATACCCAAAATAATGGCATGAGGTGTATTGATAATTGTCAATGCAGGCAAATGTAAAAATTTAAGCCCCATGTTGATAATTCCGTTTTTCTCAAGCAGAGTCTGCCAGGCAAGTGTCCGCAGCAAAAAATTCATCCACATGGGAAGGATGAAAATCAGTACAATGAAGCTGGACTGGTTTACCTTCATATTACTTAGAATCATTGCGAGTGGATAGGCGAGCAGGAGACAGAGTACGGTGCTGATAAACGAGAGCAGTACCGACAGCCAAAGCGCCTTCAAATTTTCAGGGGAGGAGATCGACGCAATATTTCTCAGCGTAAATGTGCCGGATTTATTCGTAAAACCATAAAAAATCGTCATGGCAAGCGGGATGAGGATGAAACCGACCGACCAGATCAGATATGGCCCGGCAAGTAGCCTTCTATTCTTCAATGCTGACCGCCTCCTCATCTTCAGATTCCGGTTTATTCATAATCTGGATATCAAACGGATCGACACGAATGCCCACTTCCGTGCCGACAGGGAACATATCCGTACTGTGAACAAGCCATTCATGGCCGTTTGCCGTGACTTCCATTTCATAATGAACACCCTTAAAAATCAAATGAGTGACGATTCCACAGATTGTCCCCTCAGACGGCTTTACCAGATCGATGTCTTCCGGGCGAATTACAACATCGACCGGTTGATTCCGACCAAATCCAATGTCCACACATTCAAACTTCGCACCAAGTATTTTTACAAGCCGATCCTCGATCATGGTGGAGGAAATAATATTGCTTTCTCCGATAAAATCCGCCACAAATGCATTCTGCGGCTCGTTATAAATATCCTCAGGAGTGCCGATCTGCTGGATATAACCCTGGTTCATGACAACAATTGTGTCCGACATCGTTAGAGCTTCCTCCTGATCGTGTGTCACATAAATAAAAGTAATACCGAGCTCATTTTTCAGATGGATCAGTTCATATTGCATATCCTGACGCAGTTTCAAATCAAGCGCACCGAGCGGTTCATCTAAAAGCAGCACCTTTGGCTCGTTGACAATCGCTCGCGCAATTGCAATTCGCTGCTGCTGACCACCGCTTAAGGAGTCCGGCGTCCTGTTCTCAAAGCCTTCTAAATTGACGAGCTTCAAGGCATATTTAATCTTATCGTCGATATAAGATTTACTTTTATTTTTGATTTTTAATCCAAATGCAATGTTTTCTGAAATCGACATATGGGAAAATAGAGCATACTTTTGAAAAACTGTATTTAGTGCACGTTTATTTGGCGGCAGATTTGTAATGTCGGAACCGCTAAAAATAACGCTTCCCATGTCCGGTGTCTCGAAGCCGCCAATAATACGGAGCGTCGTCGTTTTGCCGCAGCCGGAAGGACCAAGCAGCGTGATAAATTCGTTTTCCCGAATATACAGGTTCAAATCATCGAGGACAAACGTGCCGTCAAAGGATTTTGAAATATGATTTAATTCAATTAATTTTCTGCTCATTGGTGAGTCCTCCTAGAAGCTTGGCGGAGTGCTTACCCAGATGAGAGAAGCCCCGCTTTTTTTATCGGCAGTGATGTAATGTTTGGAATTCGGTGAAAAATAGAAGGCCTCTCCTTTTTTGGCGCGGTATGCATGCTTTCCCAAATAGATCGTGACGCTGCCGGAAAGGATATAACCAAACTCCTCTCCCTCGTGGGGCATATCCGGATAGGTGGAACCGCCGGGAGTGAGCGTTAAACGGATCGGCTCCATTGCATTTTTCTGCGCATTTGGAATGATCCACTCGATTTTATTAGAAAGCTCCGCATCAATTTTCTTAAAAAAATCCTGCTCATGAAATACAATCTGTTCCTCGGGATCTTCGGTGAAAAAATTATTTAAATCAGTTCCGAGCACTTGCAGAATATCCACGAGTGTTGCAATGGAAGGGGAGGTCAAATCGCGTTCAATCTGCGAAATAAAACCTTTGCTGAGTTCCGCCCGATCCGCCAGATCTTCCTGAGTCAGACTTTTTTGGATACGCAGCTCTTTAATCTTATTTCCGATTTTCATGACATTCTCCTCCTCAAACTGATAAAGATAGATATAAACAAAAAGTTTACTATTTATAAACAACAACTGAAATAGATTATACACGCATGCATGCAAATGTCAACGGAAATTTTTAAAATTTTATTAACAAGTTTTGGCTTGTATGATATACTGTTTTCAAGGGAAAGAATCAGAAATCAAAAAGTGAGGAATGGACGATGAAGGGTGATAGATATGTGGCGTATGTTTCCACTTATACGCAGGGAAATACGGATGGAATTCTGATTTATGATGTGGATATCAAAAATGGGCGGATGAAGCAGCGAAATAAGGTGACGATCACGAATTCTACGTATTTAACGATATCCCATAATTTAAAATATGTTTACTCCACAACGGATTTGGGAATAGAATCTTTTAGGATCCTACCAGACGGCGACCTTGAGCCAATAAATTCAGCACAGATCAATGGTTTACGCGGATGCTATATTTCTACGGATTACGCGGATCACTATTTGTTTGTGGCTGGGTATCATGACGGCAAAATCACGGTGCTGAAGCTAAATGAGGACGGTTCGGTCGGAGAGATCGTTGATGAGGTGTTTCATAAGGGCTTTGGGAGTATCGCAGAAAGAAATTCCCGCCCGCATGTAAGCTGTGTGAAGATGACGAGGGATAATAAATACCTGTGCGCAGCAGATCTGGGTCTGGATCACGTAAAGGTTTATCGATTTGATGCAGATACAGGAAAGCTGAAGCTTTCCGATGTGGTAAGGTGTGATCAGAATTCGGCCCCGCGTTTGATCAAATTCAGAAAGGATGGGAAGTTTGCTTATATTCTGAATGAAATGAACAACACGGTCGAGGTGTATTCCTATAAGGAAGAGGGGGAAAACCCGGTGTTCACAAAGCAGCAGAAGATTTCTACCTTAAATAGCTACTATTCAAGCGGCTCTGCTGCCTGTGCACTCAAGTTCTCCATCGATAATAAATATTTATTTTGCTCAAATGCAGGTAACAATAGCGTCTGTGCATTTGAAATTGAAAATGATACGGGACTTTTGAAAAAAAAGTTCGTGCTTCCAATCAGCGGAGATTATCCAAAGGATATTGCGCTGTTTCCAGACACGCGCCATTTGATTAGCCTAAATCATGAATCTGATTCCATGACTTTTTTTGATGTCAATCTAGAAAATAATACAATTGTCATGAACGGACCAGAGTTAAAGGTAAAAAGCGGGAACTGCATTGTTATGCTGAAAGTAAATCCAGAGAGGAGCAGCGAATAGAGGAGCGTGGTACCTTCGTAAAAAGCAGCCTTATCGCTTATAAAAATTCTCTAAATGCGCCAAACGGCTGCCCATATTAGAGAGCATTAAGTCTGCCACAGTCAGGGCAGACATTGCTTCGATAACGACGACGGCGCGCGGTACGATAATCGGATCATGGCGTCCTTTAATATGAACGGAGATTTCTTCTCCGTTTTTATTTACGGTTTTTTGTTCGCTGTAAATAGAAGGCGTAGGCTTAATGGCCGCACGGAAAAGGATTTCGGAGCCATCGCTGATGCCTCCCAAAGTGCCGCCTGCATGATTTGTCAATTTTTTTACTTGTCCGTTTTCCATCACAAACGGATCATTGTTGGAAAGACCGCTCGCTTTGGAAACTGCAAAGCCGTCGCCGATTTCAAATGCTTTGACGGCACCGACACTCATGACCGCATGAGCGAGCCTTGCATCCAGTTTTTCAAAGACGGGATCGCCGATTCCGACGGGCATGCCGGATATCCTGCATTCAATAATGCCGCCGGCAGAATTATAGCCCTGCATGCATGTGTTTAAATAAGCTTCTGCCTGTTTTGCGGCTTCCGCATCCGGCATTGCCAGTGCGTTCTGATAGATTAGTTCTTCTTCAAATCGCGATTCGTCAATTGAAACAGGCCCGATCGCTTTTGTATAAGTTAAAATATGAACGGAAAGTGCTTCAAGCAGCTTTGCCGCCACGGCGCCCGCCGCCACGCGTCCGATCGTTTCACGACCGGAAGAACGTCCGCCGCCGCGATAATCGCGAAAGCCATATTTTTCATCGAAGGTAAAATCCGCATGACCGGGACGGTAATAGGAAGCGATTTCCGAATAATCCGCCGATTTTTGAGACTTATTTTCTACCATTAAGGAAATTGGCGTGCCGGTGGTTTTTCCATCAAACACACCCGAAAGAATCGAAACGGTATCCTCCTCCTTACGCGGTGTAGCATATTTAGACCTACCGGGCTTACGCCTGTCCAGATAGTTCTGAATATCTTCTTCACAGAGAGAAAGTCCGGCCGGACATCCGTCAATCACAACACCCAACGCTTTTCCATGAGATTCTCCCCATGTCATGATTTTGAAATTTGTGCCATAAGTTGAGCCTGCCATAACGTTCCTCCGTAAAATTTAATCGATTGCCTGTGCCTATTATAATGAATCTGTACAAAAACAGCAATCCTTTTGCAAAAAAAATATAATTGTGTTATTCTATCTATAATCTTGAAAAACTTCAGTAAAATTTCGATAGACCAATATCCTATTATTTTATTAAGGAGCAATACATAGCATGGAGCAAAAGGACAAACTCGTAAAGGCACTGCTAGTGCAAGCGAAACGACATCCGTTTTTAAAAATTCCTGTTATCGCCATGATTACATGCATTATTTGGTGCTATTATTTTGCAGATGGGATCAGACGAAATATGGGGCGTTGCTGCATACTGGTTGCAGCGGCGATATTGTTGTTTTTCTGTACAAGCTTTTCTCTCCGCGCACAGGGACAGATGAAGGAGGCGGCGCAGCCGGATGAGGGGGCTGTTCAAAAACAGACGATTCAAGTCGATACGAAGCCAAAACAGAGTGGCATAAAGACCGCCACAAATATACCGTTTTATGCATCCGGGCTGCAAATATCCGATTATATTGAAGCAGGGGAAGAACCTGCGGACGAGGAGGATATTGAGGCTTTCATTAAAAGCACACAGGAGCAGTCGGAAAGTGTGCAGGATACCGGAACGCCGGAGGGCGGTCAGATAAATGAAGGGATGGAAGAGGTTATTATCTATGACGAAAACGGCAAGCTGATCAAAGCGGATTTTGAAGGAGATTGGAAGCTGATTCTGGTCAATAAGCAGAATCCGGTGCCGGAAGATTATGAGATGGAGCTTGTGTCGGTAAACGGAAGAATGCAGGTGGACAAGCGTATTGCAAAACCGCTCGCTCAAATGCTGGAGGCGGCTAAAGAGGATGGCGTGAGTCTGACGATCTGTTCGGCATACAGAAGCTTTGACAGGCAGACCTCATTGTTTGAAACGAAAGTACGAAGGCTGATGAACGGCGGTATGACTTACCTGGATGCTTATGCAAAAGCGTCTTATTCCGTAACGGTACCGGGGACGAGTGAACATGAGTTGGGATTGGCTCTCGACATAGTGACCCCGTCTTATGCGAGTTTAAATGAAGGCTTTCAGGATACGGAAGCAGGAAAGTGGCTCAAGGCACACGCGAGCGAGTATGGATTTATTCTGCGTTATCCGGAAGGAAAGGAATATATTACGGGAATCACCTATGAGCCGTGGCATTTCCGTTATGTGGGCGAGCAGGCAGCGGGAGAGATTATGAAAAAGGGTCTTTCGCTGGAAGAATACTTAAAACAGATAGGAATGAAATAAAATGTATCGGATCATCAAACAAGAAGGCAGAGCGAAGCATGCGGAGTTTCAAACAGTACATGGTATGATCCGGACACCGGTATTTATGAACGTGGGCACGGCAGCGGCGATTAAAGGTGCCGTTTCTACGGAGGATCTGCTTCAGATCAAGACGCAGGTGGAGTTGTCCAATACCTATCATCTGCATGTAAGGCCCGGTGATGAGGTTATAAAAAAACTCGGCGGGTTGCATAAATTTATGGTGTGGGACAAACCGATCCTGACCGATTCGGGAGGGTTTCAGGTGTTTTCCTTGAGCAGCCTCAGAAAAATCAAGGAAGAGGGCGTCTACTTTCACTCCCATGTGGACGGCAGGAAAATATTTATGGGACCGGAGGAAAGTATGAGGATCCAGTCCAATCTGGCCTCGACAATCGCAATGGCATTTGACGAGTGTCCGAGTGCAAAAGCGGAACGCGAGTATGTGCAGGCTTCCGTGGATCGAACGACACGCTGGCTTTTGCGGTGCAGGGAGGAAATGACACGATTGAACGCGCTTCCGGATACGATCAATTCCGATCAATTACTGTTTGGGATTAATCAAGGCGCGATTTTTCCGGATATTAGAATCGAGCATGCCAAGCAGATTTCTGAGATGAATCTTGCCGGCTATGCGATTGGTGGCTTGGCGGTCGGTGAAACGCATGAGGAAATGTACCACATTTTGGAGGAAGTTGTTCCTTATTTGCCGCAAAATAAGCCGACCTACTTAATGGGTGTCGGCACACCTGCCAATATATTGGAGGGAGTTGAACGCGGCGTTGATTTCTTCGATTGTGTCTATCCGACAAGAAACGGACGTCACGGACATCTTTATACGAATCGCGGGAAGCTTAATCTATTTAATGCGCGTTATGAGCTGGATGACCGGCCGATTGAGGAGGGCTGCACTTGTCCCGCATGCAGGCGCTATTCAAGGGCCTATATTAGGCACCTGTTAAAAGCGAAGGAAATGCTTGGTATGCGTCTGTGCGTGCTTCATAACCTTTATTTTTATAATACAATGATGGAAGAAATTCGTGAGGCTCTAGATCGAGGGAAATTTTTGCAATATAAAAAGGAAAAGCTTGCCGGCATGCAAAGCGGCGATGATTAAGACGTCTGGAACAATTTCCTAAAAGAATGGCGACCATAACCCCAGGTAATAATGATTAAAATATTCATAAAATACTTGATGAATGAGTAATAATTGTGTATGATATAAAAGCGCAGATTTTATAAAGGCAAATACAGGAGGAATCATATGTATACATTTTTAACCGAAGCGACAACATCAGCATCTGCAAATATTGTGATGATCGTACTTTATGTGGTAGTGATCGGCGGATTTTTTTACTTTGCGATGATCCGTCCCCAGAAAAAAGAACAGACGAGAATGAACACGATGCTTTCTGAATTAGAGACGGGAGACAGTGTTCTTACAAACAGCGGTTTTTATGGGGTTGTTATTGATATTACGGATGACACCGTTATTGTGGAATTTGGCAATAATAAAAACTGCAGAATTCCGATGCAGAAATCGGCGATTGCACAGATTGAAAAATCAACCGCCGAATAAAGCATCCGCTCAGAAACATATACGAAGCACAGTTTGGGATGCTCCTATGGGGCATCCTTTACTTCATAAAGAAATTCTTACGAATCTCTTTATGAAGTAAAGCAGGTTGTGCGCAATCGCACAAAAGGAAGATGGCAGCTTTGCTGCCTGTGCTCGGCGCATGAAGAGTCTGTAAACAGGCTCTTAATTGACATAATTCAAGAGGTGAATGAGATGAGATTTCAGATTGCGTGTATTTCTGGTGACGGAATCGGACCGGAAATTGTAACAGAAGCAAAGAAAGTACTGGATCAGGTAGCAGATCGATTCGGACATGAATTTATTTATACGGAGTTATTGCTCGGCGGAGCTTCGATTGATGTACATGGTGTTCCGCTGACGGAGGAGACAATAGAAAAGGCCAGAGCATCCGCAGCAGTGCTGATGGGCTCCATCGGCGGTGATGCGGCAGTTTCGTCATGGTATCGGCTCGCGCCGAACCTGAGGCCGGAGGCAGGACTGCTTGGAATTAGAAAGGCACTCAATTTATTTGCTAATTTAAGACCTGCTGTTTTATATGATGAGCTGGCGGGTGCCTGCCCATTGAAAAAAGAAATCATCGGTGATGGGTTTGACATGATGATTATGCGGGAGCTGACCGGCGGACTTTATTTCGGGGAAAGAAAGACCGTCGAAGAAAACGGAATCAGAAAAGCGATTGATACGCTGACCTATGATGAAAACGAAATCAGAAGAATCGCAATAAAAGGCTTTGAAATAGCAAAAAAGAGACGGAATAAGGTGACGAGCGTCGATAAGGCGAATGTGCTCGATTCCTCAAGGCTGTGGAGAAGCGTCGTCGACGAGGTGGCAAAGGACTATCCGCAGGTGGAGCTTTCCCACATGCTTGTTGATAACTGCGCGATGCAGCTTGTCAAGGATCCGGCACAGTTTGACGTCATCCTTACGGAGAATATGTTCGGCGATATTTTATCGGATGAGGCGAGCATGGTGACCGGCTCGATCGGGATGCTGGCTTCTGCAAGCCTAAATGATACGAGCTTCGGACTTTACGAACCGAGTCACGGCTCCGCACCGGATATTGCAGGAATGAATAAGGCCAATCCGATTGCGACAATCCTTTCTGCATCCATGCTCCTGCGTTATTCCTTGAATCTTGATACGGAAGCGAATGCTGTGGAAGCGGCTGTTAAGAAGGTATTAACGGAGGGTTACAGGACGGCTGATATCATGTCGGACGGCTGTATGCTCGTCGGAACAATAGAAATGGGAACATTGATTGCAGAAAGAATAAAATAGAAAAGGGGAGAATACGATGAAAAGTGACGCAGTTACAAAGGGAGTACAACAAGCTCCGCACAGATCGCTCTTTAACGCGCTCGGCTTTACAAAAGAAGAAATGGAACGTCCGCTGATTGGAATTGTCAGCTCATACAACGAAATTGTCCCGGGACATATGAATCTTGACAAAATTGTGGAGGCGGTTAAGATGGGCGTTGCCATGGCAGGCGGGACACCCGTCGTTTTCCCTGCAATAGCCGTTTGCGATGGCATCGCGATGGGACATATCGGTATGAAATATTCTCTTGCGACGAGGGATCTGATCGCCGATTCTACAGAATGTATGGCGCTCGCCCATCAGTTTGATGCGCTCGTCATGGTTCCAAACTGCGACAAAAACGTGCCGGGGCTTTTAATGGCTGCCGCAAGGGTGAATGTGCCGACCGTATTCGTGTCGGGCGGCCCGATGCTGGCGGGACGCGTGCATGGAGAAAAGACGAGTCTTTCGAGTATGTTTGAGGCAGTCGGTGCGTTATCCGCCGGGAAAATGACAGAAGAGGATATTCTAGAATTTGAAGAAAAGGCTTGTCCGACCTGCGGTTCCTGTTCGGGCATGTATACTGCAAACAGTATGAATTGTCTGACGGAGGCACTTGGTATGGGTCTGCGTGGCAACGGAACAGTTCCGGCCGTATATTCAGAGCGCCTTAGGCTTGCTAAGCATGCGGGCATGCAGGTGATGGAGATGCTGGAAAGGGATATTCGTCCGCGGGATATCATGACGGAGAAGGCATTTTTAAATGCACTTGCGATAGATATGGCACTTGGCTGCTCCACCAATTCGATGCTGCACCTGCCGGCAATTGCCCATGAGGCAGGCGTAGAATTAAATCTTGACATTGCAAATGAAATCAGCTCAAGAACGCCGAATTTATGTCATCTGGCACCCGCAGGACACACCTATATAGAAGAGTTAAACGAAGCAGGCGGTGTTTATGCAGTTATGAATGAGCTGAATAAAAAAGGTCTGCTCTACACAGATCTGATCACCGTTACGGGAAAGACGGTCGGAGAAAATATCGAAGGCTGCGTCAATAAAAATCCGGATGTCATCCGTCCGATTGAAAATCCATACAGCGAAACGGGTGGAATTGCTGTTTTAAAAGGTAATCTAGCGCCGGATTCGGGCGTGGTAAAGCGCTCGGCGGTCGTACCGGAAATGCTTGTGCATGAAGGACCCGCAAGAGTTTTCGAATGTGAAGA
>CAZBRY010000061.1:0-401 GCA_964494285.1 uncultured Lachnospiraceae bacterium | reverse complement strand
AGGGTGGCTAAATTTGTTAATAATGGAATAGTTTTAAAAAGGGGGATTGTGTTGTAATACGTTATGAAGGCCCGAAAGGGGGACCAGGTATGCGGGAAATGCTGAATCCGACTTCGGCGATTGCCGGAATGGGACTCGGATCGAGTGTGGCATTGATTACGGATGGTCGTTTTTCGGGGGCTTCCAGAGGCGCCTCGATCGGGCATGTATGTCCGGAGGCTGCCGTGGGGGGACCGATCGCACTTGTAAAGGAAGGTGATCGAATCAAGATCAATATTCCGGAGAACAGGCTGGATTTTGATGTTTCCGAGGAAGAGCTTGCGAAAAGAAAAGCGGAATGGAAGCCGAGGGCGCCAAAGGTGACAAGCGGATATCTTGCGAGATATGAAAGACTTGTAACA
>CAZBRY010000060.1:8120-12370 GCA_964494285.1 uncultured Lachnospiraceae bacterium | reverse complement strand
AGTCGGATCTCTACCTGTCTGGCACGCAGCTCTTTTTCCAATACACGAATCACGTCTGAGGAATGATCAGAAACAGGAAAAACGCGATTGCCCCGCTCTATCTTAAGAGGCAAACCAATTGATTCAAAAAAAGTCATTGTCTGCTCATTGGTAAATCCGTAAAAGGCGCTATATAAAAATTTCCTGTTTGTCATCACTTGATTAAACAGCACATCCTGTTCACAGGCATTCGTCAGGTTACATCTGCCCTTTCCGGTAATGAACAGTTTTTTCCCGAGCTTTTCATTTTTCTCAATTAATCGTACCCGATGTCCATTCCCTGCCGCTGCGATCGCCGCCATCATGCCTGCCGCTCCGCCACCCACTACAATTACTTCCATATATTCTTCCTTGAAATTTATGTTTACTGTTGTGATATAAACAGTTCTCTATGTAAAAAGCTATCCCTGACGAAAAGTTTCTACAACTTCAGTCAGCATGGGAATGACTTCCTCTCTGGATAAATCAAATTCTCCGCTGGTCGTCATGCAAGCCATTCCATGAATGAAAATAAAGATTTTCATAAAAATCGTGCTGGCATTTTCCATTTTTAAATCGGGGATTCTTTTTAGCTCTTTAATAACAAATCCCTGTTCTTTTCCGTTGATCAAATCATACATTGTGTTTTCTTCATCGTGTACCGATAAAAATAACAACTTGAATAAATTCAATTCTTCTTTAGCAAACTGGATATAACAAAGCCCCAAATCCACAAACGGGAATGCGCTTTCTTTTTTATAGTTTAGGCAATACTCCTCATAAAAATCCTTAGATTTGGCAAATAGTTCGGTGTTTAACTCCTCCATGTTCTGATAGATGCGAAATATGGGCTGCGTAGAGCAGCCAATATGAGCAGCCAGCTTTCTTGCCGTTACCATCTGACTCCCCTGTTCCCGGAGAAGCTGAAAAGCTCCGTCGAGTATCGCCTGTTTTGTAATCCGTTCCGTTCTTGCCATCCCGTTAACCCTCCTATTTCTAAATAAAGCTACAAATAGGCAGTTCCCTTTCAGAAATTACCCTGTCTCGAGAACTGCCTGTTTATTATAACATACGTTATGATATTTTGCACCATATTTATGCAAAAATAACAAAGGAAAGTTTTAAAAATTACAAACTCCTAAAATGATCATATCGGATAGGTGCCGTTTGCGGAGTCTGCCTTTGTCATGTCCACTTTTTCCTGCTGCGCCTGACGATATTTGAAGAAATCGATGGCTACCTGCGGGAACAGCGCATAGGTCAGCACGTCCTCATCCTGCTGCTTCCATTCCTTCATCTCGGATTCCAGCTTGTCCAGCTCATTTGGAATTAAATCTGCCGGTCTGCATGTGATCCGTTCCTCGCCCGGAATAACCTTTTCAATAACCTCCGGATTCATCGGCTTTACAGTCTGGCCATATTCGCCGCGCAATACCGCTTTTGTTTCCTTGGTGGCCATCTTATAGCGCTCACCCATCAGCACATTAAACACTGCCTGCGTGCCGACAATCTGTGATGAAGGCGTAACAAGAGGCGGCTCGCCAAGATCTTGACGCACACGCGGAATTTCCTGCAGCACTTCGTAATACTTATCTTCCGCATTTTGTTCCTTTAACTGGCTTACCATGTTGGAGAGCATACCGCCCGGCACTTGATACAACAGCGTCTTGATATCAACGCCCATCACTTTAGGACTCAGCTGTCCACTCTCAAGGCATTTATCCCTAATCGGTCTGAAATAATCGGCAATTTCCGCAAGCAGATTTTGATCATAGCCCGTATCGTAAGGCGTTCCCTTAAATGTTTCCACCATTACCTCCGTTGCCGGCTGGGAAGTTCCCATCGCAAACGGTGAAATCGCACAGTCAATTACATCCGCGCCTGCTTCCACCGCCTTCATATAGGTCATACCTGCCACACCGGATGTGTAATGCGTATGAAGCTGGATCGGCAGTTTCGTAGCTCCCTTCATAGCGGTAATCAGTTCGGAAGCCGCATATGGAACGAGCAGGCCTGCCATATCCTTAATGCAGATCGAATCAGCACCCATATCCTCGACCTTCTTCGCCATGTCGACCCAGTAATCCATCGTATAGGCATCACCAAGCGTATACGCCAACGCAACCTGAGCATGTCCCTTGCCCGAATTTTCTCTCTCTTTATTCGTCGCATCTACTGCCGCCTGTAAATTTCTTAAGTCATTAAAGCAATCAAAAATACGAATGATATCGATGCCATTTGCAATAGACTTTTGTACAAAATATTCTACAACGTCATCCGCATACGGGCGGTATCCTAAAATATTTTGCCCCCTGAACAGCATCTGCAGCTTTGTATTTTTTGCACATGTTCTGATTTTTCTCAATCGTTCCCATGGATCCTCTTTCAAAAAGCGAAGGGATGCGTCAAATGTTGCACCTCCCCAACACTCCAAAGAATTATATCCTACCTTGTCGAGCTTTTCAAGGATCGGAAGCATTTCTTCGGTTCGCATTCTTGTCGCAATCAAGGACTGATGCGCATCACGAAGAACTGTCTCCGTAATTTTAACTGGTTTTTTTATTATTTCTGACATGTTCTTTCCTCCTGTATTGAATTTGAACAGATTTTCACTCCTGTCCCGTCCTTACTTCAATGTTGCAAGAACTGCGCCTGATTCTACATTATCTCCTACAGACACCTCAATACTTGCAACAACGCCATCGGCAGGAGCAACCATCGGGATTTCCATCTTCATAGCTTCCAGAACAACGACAGAGTCGCCCTTCTTAACAGCTTTGCCCACATTGGCATCAATCTTAAAGATTTTACCTGCCGCACCTGCTTCCACCTTAATGGAACCCGCTTCGCCCGTCGCCGCCACAGGAGCCGGAGCTGCTGCGGGAGCCGGTGCCGCTGCAAGAGCCGGTGCCGCTACAGGAACCGGTGCCGCTGCAGGAGCCGGTGCCGCTACAGGAACCGGAGCTGCAACCGTCCCTGCTCCCTCTTCCACTGTCACATTATATACGCTGCCATTTACGGTAATTGTGTAATTCTTCATTTTCAAATCCTCCTATTTTTAATCTTGAATTTTTGTTTTTAGTTATGAAAAATTGCTATATATTTATTAAATTCTTCCCCATCTGCTACCGGGTGTTCTTTTAATTTTCCTTGCAATAAAACCGCCGGCTCCAGCTGCCACATTCCCGCCGCCTGGAATTTGACCCGTAACCTTTGATGCAGCTATAATTGCCGTAATCACTGCCAACATCTCCGTTTCGTCTGTCCGTTCTTCTTTTTCTATAATTTGAGCAATCGTATTATTCACCGCCATTTCCTTTTCCTCTACTTGATCTCTCTTTCTAAAAGAATTTCGTATCCTCGAAGCAACGGCAAAGTAAGTGATGACTGCAGTCAGCAACATCAAAACCACTATGATAACAGCAAAAACCGCCATTGTATTTACCCCGATATTCTCCACCCATTCAGCAAATGTGAAAACCACCTTTGTCGAAACAGATGTTATCGTATGATTGGGATCATTGTCAAAAACAAACTCTACCCGTACCGTCCCTTCTTCTGCCTCAACAGGAATATCAACAATAATTGAGTCTCCATTTGCACTGTAGGCAACGGAATATCCCATAAACCTCTGAGCTGCACCAACCTTGGCAATTGCCTTGTTCCATGAATCAAAAGCGGAAATCATCGCATCACCATCCACCTTAATATCAAAGCTGCCGGCAAATATACTCTCTATTGCATCTGTTCCCTGTGACGTAAGCTGCGCTGCGGATGCTTCATCCAACGAGGAAAACGCATATGCGACTACAATTTGAGCAGTCTGAACCAGCTCCTGTGAAGTCGATTCATCAACCGCCTTCTTTTCCGCAAGTCCGTTGCATCCTGATAATGCAAGGAGACAGGCTGTCAAACATAATATTATTCTTAAATTTTTCATATTACGCGCCACCACATCCTCTCTAAACTGTTCCATGCTTCTTATTCGGGTGTTCCTCCCTCTTAGTAAACAACATCTCAAACGCACCAATCACATATTTCCTTGTGTCTGCCGCCGAAATGATCTGGTCAACATAGCCTCTTCTCGCTGCAGAGGTCACACTCGTTTGGAGCTGCTGGTAGGCTGCCGCCTTCTCCTTAATTACATCCGCACCCTTGCCCTCATATATAATTTTAGCAGCAAGCTCCGCATCCATCATACCGATTGAAGCGCTGTCCCATGCCAATGTCAG
>CAZBRY010000060.1:6974-8110 GCA_964494285.1 uncultured Lachnospiraceae bacterium | reverse complement strand
CCCGATCGCTTTCGAATTCATTGCCGCATACGCACTTCCATAAGCTTGTCCAATAATAACATTTACCTTTGGAACAGTTGCATTTGCAAATGCATAAACGAGCTTTGCAGATGCCTTTGCAATTTCTTTCTCGGTCTCGATCGTAGCAGCAAAGCCTGTTACATTTGTCAAAGACAATACCGGAATATCAAACGCATCACAGAAACCAATGAATTCCGCCGCTTTCACGCAGCCGTGAGGAGTCAGCACTGCATCAAACGTCTCTGCTGCCCCGCCATCCTCACCTGTAGCCTCCGTACGGTTTGCAATGGCACCTACAGTCATACCGTTCAGTCGGATAAAGCCGACGGTCATTTCCTTTGCGTAGTCCGCTTTTACTTCAAAATACACATTACCGTCGGAAATCTGAGCAAGCGCAGCCGCCGTATCTCCAACGCAGTTTGCAAGCGCCGAACTGGCACGGTTCAAATCATCCGCGCATTCATCATAAGCGCCATTTTCTTCGTTATTTGCCGGAAGCATTGTCACGAGCTGTCTGATTTTCGCAAATAAGTCTGCCTCATTGGCAACAACATCCACAATGCCGCTCTCAGCACTCTGAAATTTCGCAGAAGCCGTATCATTTTGTGATTCTACGTTTCCTTCCAGCGCATTCGGTGAGTTCACGAACAATTTAGCCTTTTTTTCTTCCATAAACGTAAAGTCCGACATTGTCGAAAGCACTGCCAATCCACCTCCGCAATCACCGAACACAGCCGTAACCTGAGGAATTACACCTGAGGCAAGTGCCTGCTTCCTATAAATTTCACCGAAGCCATTCAATGCATCTGTCGCCTCTTGCAATCTCAACCCCGCAGAATCAAGCAGACCGATAACCGGCGCGCCCATCTTCAGAGCAAAATCATACAGATTAACAATTTTCTTTGCATGCATTTCACCAACAGAACCACCCATGACAGAAGCATCCTGACTGTAGACATATACAAGATTGCCGTCTATCAGACCGTAACCCGTAACAACGCCATCTGCCGGAGTTTCCTTCGGTTCCATATTGAAATCAGTAGCCCTGGCCGTTATCAAGCCGCCAATCTCAACAAAACTGTTTTCATCGAGCAAGGATTTGATTCTTAAGCTCG
>CAZBRY010000060.1:5279-6964 GCA_964494285.1 uncultured Lachnospiraceae bacterium | reverse complement strand
CCCTCCATTTTATATAAAAATTTTATTAAACATTTTTTGCGCATATTTGCACACTGTAAAGATTATAACACACCTTTTTCACAAATCATAGTAATAAATTCAACATTTTTTCATCATTTTTAAGGCTGACGAAACACTTGAAAACGGCTCCAAACCTGATTCATACACCAGATAAAATTAATCGCTTCTACCCGCTCACCCGTCTTTAAACTGACGGACTTCCAAACAGTTCCACCGATGATGTAACGAATGCTTCCAACCGTCTCTCCCTTTTCCACAGGAGCTGTCAGCTCCCCTGAAACTTGATAGCTTATTTCGATCTGCTCACCCTTTTTCAACAAAAGTCCGTCTAACTCCCCGGCCTGCTCTTCCAAAGCCGGCTGTCTTTGCTCCGCCTCCATTTCTTCCATATAGAGGGAAACCTCCGCCCGCACGCCAAGCTGTTCAGTCTGCCCGTCCTTTACAGGCAGCGGCTCTAACAGACTTTCTTCAATAGGAAGTTCTGAAAACGCATGGTAGGTATACTGCTCTACCCCGTATTCCATCAGCTTTCTCGTATCCTTCCACTTATAGCTTTTATTATTCGGCCATCCGCATGCCAGCAGAGACACTGTATAAACACGTCCTTCGTCCTTCAGCGCACCTACATAGCAATAGCCTGCATTTCCTGTAAATCCCGTTTTTCCCGAAAGTGCTCCCGGCATCATATCGAGAAACGCATTATGATTCGTACAGGAGAAAATTCTTCCCCCAAGCTTCCATTCACCCGCCTCATTCTTATCCACATTGGAAAAGCAATAACCTGCCGTCCGCGTGATTTCCAAAAACTCCTCCTTTTTAGGAGAATACAGAACACAATAGGACATGATACGCGCCAAATCCTCCGCTGTCGTGGCATGCTCCTGCACCCTTGTGTTACCTTCCTGATCCCGCAGCACAGCAGAGGCATCCAGTCCGTTTGGCGTAATAAAATAGGTATCAAAGCATCCGATGTCGCGAGCCTTCTGATTCATCATGTCCGCAAACTCTTCTGTACTCCCGCCGATATGCTCTGCAATCACAACAGCACTGTCATTATGAGATTCCAGCATCAGAGAGTATAACATATCCTTTAACAAATAATGTTCTCCCGTTTTTACGCCCAGACGAACCTTTGGCATTGACGCTGCATAAGAGGATACTTCCATGATATCGTCCGTATTTCCATTCTCCAACGCAAGAATGCACGTCATAATTTTTGTCGTACTCGCCATTGGCATTTGCTCTGTGCCATTTTTTTCATATAAAACACGCCCGGAGGATGCGTCCATTAGGACCGCAGACCGGGCGTACAGCTCACTTTCTTTTATGGTTGTCTCCATTTCCTCCTGAAGCTTTTCTGCAAATAAATCCGGATTTTTAGAAACCGGCAGGCAAGGGTTTCCAAGCAGCAGACAAGTCATTACCGTCAATACGATTTTTTTCCCAATCATGTTCTCTGTTCCAAGTCAAAGGATTAATTCAATATATGCGATATTTGAATCAGTCATGCCTTTTACAGTCCTCACATTTTTCATCTGCAGCCTTCTCCCCGCGGCCGTTTCCTCCACACCCGCCGCATCCCGTGCAGATACCATTCTTTTTATCCCTGCGTAGCTTTCTGACTGCCAGATAGAGCCACAGCCCAAGGATGAGCAGAATTATCA
>CAZBRY010000060.1:0-5269 GCA_964494285.1 uncultured Lachnospiraceae bacterium | reverse complement strand
GCATATCTTCCTCCATAACAAAAGAAAATCCTACAAAATCAGGCTTCCGATTTGAAATACGATTGCTGCAACAAGCCACGCAACAACGCATTGTGCAATCACAATGCCAACTGTCTGAATGCCAGATTTTAATTCCCGCTTAATCGTGGCTACAGCTGCGACACAAGGCGTATACAGCAAGGCAAATAACAAAAAGCAAGTTGCAGACAGCGGTGTAAAAAGTGCGGATAACGCATGATTTAATTCAGCATTTCCTACATTTAAAAGCACGCTCAGCGTACTAACGACCGCTTCCTTAGCAGTAAATCCGGAAATAAGTGAAGTCACAATCCGCCAATCAGCAAAGCCGCACGGCGCAAACAACGGCGCAAACCGCTGTCCGACTAACGCCAGCAGACTGTCTGCACTGTCCTGCACGACATTCAGTCGCATATCAAATGTCTGCAAAAACCAAATAATAATTGTAGCAATAAAAATAATCGTAAATGCCCGCTGCAAAAAATCCTTTGCCTTTTCCCACATAAGTAAAAAAACGCTTTTCGCGGACGGAACTCGGTAATTCGGCAGTTCCATCACAAATGGAATTGGATTTCCCTTGAAAATCGATCCTTTCAGCAGGAGTGCTATTAGGACGGCGAGAAGCATGCCGGACAAGTAAAGTGCAAGCATAACAAGGGCTTGATTCTTTGGAAAAAATGCCGCACAAAACACCGCATAAATAGGAATTTTTGCCGAACAGCTCATATAAGGTGTCAAGATAATGGTCATTTTCCGATCCCGCTCCGAAGCCAGCGTCCTTGTTGACATGATTGCCGGAACACTGCAGCCAAAACCAATCAGCATCGGCACAAAGCTGCGGCCCGAAAGTCCAATTTTCCTAAGCACCTTATCCATTACGAACGCAATACGCGCCATATAGCCGGTATCCTCAAGCACAGACAAAAAGAAAAACAGAACTACAATAATCGGCAAAAAACTTAAGACACTTCCAACACCCGCAAACACACCGTCAATAATCAGGCTTTGAACAACTTCGTTTAAACCATATACTGTCAAACCCCGGTCTGCAAGTTGTGTCAAAGCATCGATCCCAACCGCAAGCAGATCCGATAAAAAGCTTCCAATCACATCAAATGTCAAAAAAAATACAAGACACATAATACCAATAAATGCAGGAAATGCGGTATATTTTCCCGTAAGTATCTTGTCAATTGCCATGCTGCGCTTGTGCTCTTTACTTTCATGGCTCCTTACAACGGTATCTTTGCAAACGGACTCAATAAAGTCATAGCGCATTTCTGCAAGAGCAGCGTTACGATCAAGACCAGTATCATGCTCCATCTCCACAACACTGTGCTCAAGCAGCTCTTTTTCATTTTGATTTAAAGCAAGCTTTTCTGCAAAGGAATCATCTCCTTCAATCAGCTTCGTTGCGCAAAATCTAGCAGAAATACCGGCATATTGTGCATGATCCTCTATTAAATGGGAAACTGCATGAATGCATCTATGCACGGCACCGCTCGGGCAAAAGTCCATCACCTGCGGCAATATTTTCTTCTTTGCTACCTCTTCGATTTTATAGGCAACTTCAGAAATTCCTTCATTTTTGGCGGCACTGATTGGAATCACCGGCACACCAAGCCGCCGACTCATCTCCTTTACATCGATCGAGCCGCCGTTGCTGCGCACCTCGTCCATAATATTCAATACAATGACCATTGGCATATGAAGCTCCAGAAGCTGCAGACTCAAATAGAGGTTCCTTTCAATATTTGTTGCATCAATAATATTGATAATGCCATCCGGCTTTTCGCTTAAAACAAAATCCCGCGTCACGATTTCTTCCATCGTATACGGTCTGATGGAATAGATGCCCGGCAAATCTACGACCGAACAATCCTTAACATACTTCATGACTCCCATTTTCTGATCCACCGTCACACCCGGGAAATTGCCGACATGCTGGTTAGAACCGGTCAAAACGTTAAATAATGTCGTCTTTCCACAATTTTGATTGCCGACCAATGCGAAAATCATATGCCAGATGCCTCGCTTTCTATTGTAATTTTCTTAGCATCCTCTCTCCTAATTGTCAGCTCGTAGCCTCTGATACTGATTTGTATCGGATCGCCGAGCGGCGCAATTTTCTGTACCTTTACTTTTGTCCGCGGGATAAGGCCCATATCCAGAAACCGCAGGCGCAGTACTCCTTCGCCCAGAACCTCTTTAATTTGTCCCTCTTCGCCAACTGCTAAATCGTTGATTGTCATGCTTATTCTCCCTTGTACGTATATCAGCAATCATAAAATTCATGATTTATTTAAACATCTAGCTTTAACTGTACTTCCTCCGCGGCTTCTTTTTTGAATTCTTCCAAACGATCCGGCGCCACCATCGGAAGCTCGTCTAGCGATCTCACTCCAAAGCTCCTTAAAAACTCCTCTGTCGTACCGAACAATAGCGGCCTGCCCGGTGCGTCCAAACGCCCCAGTTCTGTGACCAGCCCATATTCGATCAGCTTATTAACCGCATGATCACAGCTTACTCCTCTTATCTTTTCGATTTCCAACCTAGTGACCGGCTGTTTATAAGCAACAATGGATAATGTTTCCAGTACAGTGTCGGTCAATACATAATTTTTCGGGGTCTTGGCAATTCTTACAAGATATTCATACATTTCGTTTTTAGAACACATCTGTACTGAAGTATCCAGCTCCATCAGTGTAATACCACGATCCTGATCCCTGTCGTAATCTGCCTGCATTTCATGGATCAGCGTTGTCGTTTCCGCCTCATCCCTGCCAAGTATCCTCGCAAGCTTCTTGATCTCAACAGAATTCCCCATCGTAAAAAGAACCGCCTCAATGACAGCCCTCGGATTTTCTACCGGCAAAATTTCCTCTGCCTCTTCATTTTCCATAATTGATTCTTCTGTAGGAATCTCATCTTCTGACGTTTGCTTCTGCTGTTCCTGCTCTTTTATTTCCTGCTTCGTGCTTATTAAGATTTCATCCATACTATCATTTTCGTCTTTTTTCGTCACTCCGATAACCCCGCTGTCTTTGCTTCTATCTTTGTTTTGTGTTCTAAGCTGCAATTTGAGACGTAATCATAATATCATCAAACAATTCCTCTTGCACGATCATGATTTTGCCAATCTTCATCATTTCAAGTACAACCAAAAATGTCACGACAACATCCATTTTGGATGTCTGCTTCTCTAAAAGACTGCGAAAGCTAAAGCGCCTGTGTGACTGCACATAGCTTTCAATATATGCCGCCTTTTCCTCAAGATTGACCTCATCCTTTTCGATCTTGCCGAACTGACTTCTGACCGGATCAATCTTGTCCTCCTGCCTTTTCATAATAGACTTGAAAACCAGATTCAGCTTCGATAAATCCATATCTCCCACAAGCTTTTCATAATCAATCGGTTCCCGATAGTTCTCCACCTCTTTAGGAAGTGTTGGTTCCTTAAACAGGGAACGTACCGCATCCACCTGCCTGTCCTTCAGTTCATAAGACATATATTTAAACAATTTGTATTCCATCAACTTTTCAACAAGTTCAGCCCTTGGATCCTCTTCCTCTCCCTCCTCATTGATTTCTTTCGGAAGCAGCATCCTGCATTTGATATCGAGCAGCGTTGCCGCCATGACGAGAAATTCACTCATAATGTTTAAATCCTCAGTCTCCATCTGTCGGATATAATCAAGATACTGATCCGTAATCATGGAAATTGGAATGTCATAAATATCTACTTTATTCTTTTCAATTAAGTGAAGCAATAAATCGAGTGGTCCTTCGAAAACCTGCAGTTTTACTGTAATGCTCATGTGTTTCCCCTCTTTAATACTTTTTTCTGCGAATCGTGATGCTGACAATCTCCGCCTTATTAAATATACGTATCGGGATTGTATGGGAACCAATTCCCCTACTCAATATCATCGTGGAATAACCGGCGTGAAACTCACCCGCATCATATTTGGGGAACAGCTTTAGCTGCGGTGAAACAACTCCGCCCAGAAAAGGCAAGTGTATAATGCCTCCATGAACATGTCCCGAAAATACAAAATCAGGTTTCCACTTTGCATATTGCTCAAAATGCTCCGGATTATGAGCCAGTAGGATCGACACGTGATCCGCATCCACCGGACCAAATATCCGTTGCAGATAATCGTCGGAAATATAATGCGTCTTCACCTTCCGGTAATATGCATGCTCCAAATCCAAGCCATAAATCGTGATCCCCGCATCCAGCAGCGTACGCTTTTCATTAACAAGAAGCGGCGCGCCGGCTACTTTCAGCCGCCTCGTCAGCTCCTCATAACGGCCTGGGAACTTATCCCGCTGTCTGCGGAAACGTTCTTCATGATTTCCCATACCGTAATATACCGGATACTTTGCGGCAAGTTTGCCAATAAAATGAAGGGTCGGCTCATAATCATATTGGGCTTCCATGCACGAAGTCACCATGTCACCGGCAAATACGACAATATCCGGATTCAGCTCATCAATCGCCGCAAGCACCGCCTCATTTTCATTTCCAAAATCCGTATCGTGCAAATCGGACAACAGCGCTATCTTAAATTCCTCTATTTTTAGTTTGTTGGAATAATATTTGTATTCCGTAACGGTAAATCCGCTGCTTTCTATATAAACAAGCATACATCCCAGTATCACTACCAGGATGATGCCGATTATCATTGCTGTATTCATAAAGCCCCCATGATATACTCTGCTGCGGTGCAAGCAGCCATGCCGTTCTGATTCCTGCCACTTCGCAGTGCATCTGCTACTTCGCAGTGCCACTCAAAATGCTTCGCAGTGCATCTGCCACTTCGCAGTGCCACTCAAAATGCTTCGCATTTTTCGTGTCGTGCTTCGCACTATCCTGTAAGAAATAAGTAGCAATGGCTTTGTCTGCAAGCAGCCACGCCGTTGCTACTTATTTCTTACAGCGCACTGCTCAGTCTTACAACATCTTGTATTATAGCACATGTTTTTTGATTAGAAAAGTACTTTATCTAGTTTTTTGCTGTCTTGTCGCTTTGGGATAGGGTTTTTAGAGCAGCCATTGGGCGGCGCTCTTTCTTAGATAGTCTTTGAAGCCGGCTTTATCCACGCCGTTTACATATAGGATCGGCACACTTCCAATCTTGACGCCGTTTAAATAATAGATTGCCTCTCCAGCCGCATGACCTGCGATAACAGGTGCATTCACGCTTTCAGCAAGCACGACCTGTTTTTCAATCGTATTAATATCTTC
>CAZBRY010000059.1:0-12399 GCA_964494285.1 uncultured Lachnospiraceae bacterium | reverse complement strand
AGAGCTGCTCTTGATTTTTGCTCTGATTATGATACTTCACTTAAGAATTATAGCACATCTCTCCTGCCGCCGCTATCCTCGATTAGCCCGGCTTTTTTAAAACTTTTGTTTCTTGTCCCCCGTTCCCTTTTATGATAGAGTGGATATGTTAATGATAGATCGGATATGTTATAGTGAATATAATAGAGTAAGCGCACAAAGAAAGGATCACAGCTATGGGATCAGCTTCGGCAGTAATGATTATTTTGAATTATAATGACGGACGTACAGCGGCAAAGCTCGCCCTGACGGTGAAAGATTACGCCTGTCTCGATAAAATCATTGTCGTCGATAACCATTCTTCGGACGATTCCCTTGCCTATTTGCGCAATACGCTGCTGCCTTCTATCCGCGGCACAGACGAAGCAGCGGCCGGCGATGCTTACAAAACAGCAGACGTCAATGCAGATGGGACTGTGAGCGGCGTACAAAGGGAAAGCCGGATCGACGTCATACAAGCGCCTGAAAACGGCGGCTACGCGAAGGGAAATAATTACGGCATTCGCCATGCTCTCTTAAACGGTGCGCCGGACTACCTGTTTATCGCTAATCCCGATATTATGGTAGATGAGCAGACGCTCAACGCCATTTTAGAAAATATGAAGCAGCATTCCGAATACGGCGTCATGAGCTGCCTTGTCAATCAGGGCTATAATGTCTGGCGGCTGCCCGGTTTCTCAGGTATGCTGGAAAGTCTCTTTTTGATCTGGTTCAATCTCGACAAGCGGGCCATCAAAAAAAGGCTCGCGGCTTCTGCCCTGCCGCTGGAAACAGTCGGCGTCGTCGAAGGCTCCTTTTTCTGCATGAAAAAAACCGCCTATGAAGCGATTGGCGGTTTCGATGAACGCACATTTCTTTATGCGGAGGAAATTATTCTCTCTAAACGGCTTGCAGACTGCGGTTTCAAGGTCGGCGTTCTGACCGGGGAGCGCTATGACCATTTTCATTCCGTCAGCATCAAAAAAGCTTACCGTTCCTCAAAGACCCGGGCCTTCCCCAATTTCTACCGCAGCTTCTGTATTTATAACCGGTACTATCTGCATACAAATCCGCTGCAGGACACCATCTTTGCGATCGCCTACGGGCTTGCCTATGCAGAGCGTATCATCTACGATCTCTTCATGCGTCTGCGCGGTTAATCTGCGCATATTTTACGCTTATTCTGCGCTTAACTCTCTAAAAATCCCTCGATCGTTTCGCGCATCCGCTCCCAAGAGAACCGGTATTCGTTATCACGGATCTGTTTCTCATATTCCGTTGCTTTATTTTCATCAAAAAAACGCCGGATTGCTTCCGCGAGCTGCCCCGCATTGCCCGGCTCCACGATCATACCCGTTCTGTCATCCCAAACGACCTCCGGCAGTCCACCGACATTCGTCACGATGACCGGTCTGCCGAAGCCATAAGCAATCTGAACAATTCCGCTTTGGGTCGCAGATTCATAGGGCAATACGACGAGATCGCTCGCCGCAAAATACTTTTCTACTTCTCGGTCCGGCACATAGCCGTCCACGATCGTAATCCGGTCTTTTACGCCGCATGCATGAATCTGTTCCAGGTATGCTTCTTTATTTCCGTCAAAGTCGCCGACGACATACAAGTCCGGTGTCTGAGCATTCTCCTCTTTTTCAAGAATTCCCATCGCATTGATCAAATGCTTTAAGCCTTTATATTCCCGCACATAGCCAAAAAACAACAGCAGCCTCTGATCCTTTGAAATGGAAAGCTGTCTGCGCGCCTCTTCCCTGTCCATATTTTGAAACTGAAATGCAGAATAGGTCGGATGCACCTGTACCCGATAATTTGCGTCATTTTTAATGGAAAGCAGTTCATCCGCCTCGGTCTGCGAGTGCAGAATAAAATAATCACCCTGCTTTAACACAAGCCTTGTCAGCTTTTTGTCCAGCGGGAAGCGTTCGTGCGGAAAAACATTATGGCATACAAACAAAATCCTGCTTTTTTTCAGCATTTTGGCAAGGATCGTATAGCACGGCGCAAAATAGGGATGCCACCACTGTACGATGACGAGCGCCGGCCTCTCTTTTCGGATTTTTCGTCCTATGGAAATAATATTGAACGGATTGGCGGTGTTGATTAAAAATTCCGCCTGCTCCACCCGAAATGTGTCATTAGAGAAATCCTTCTGCTCACGCTTAAATAAAAGCTTCGGATACTGCATCCGATAGGAAATCATCCGCGTGTTATATTTTTCGGAAAGAGTCCTGTACAATAGCCCCGTATAGTGAGAAATACCGCCCTTATAAGGATATACCGGACCGATTAGGACAATTTTATCATTGCTCATTCTGATCCTCGCACTCTTTTTCTTCCTCTTTGTAATCCATCCGTCTGATGCGATACTGGATATCTTCAAGAATCTTGCGGTTATTTGCGATCACATCCGCCTGCAGCCCCACTATGAAGGTCATAAAGCCGAGCAGCATCAGCGTGCTGGCAAAAATCAGCGACTGCATATGTCCGTTGCCCGCACCTCTAAAGAAAAATATGAGGAAACGAACACCAATCGCCACGCCGGCAAGGAACGGAACCGCCCCGAGGGCGCTAAAAAATGTCAGCGGCCGATACATCATGTAAGCCCGCACAATCGTAAGCATGGAACGTTTGACGTAGCTGAACATACTGTGAAACAGCCTGGACTTGCGTAGCTCTCCGTTTGTACGGATTGGTACAGACGTGATTGCCATGCTCGTCCTGCCCGCCTGCACGATCGTTTCCAGCGTATACGTGTAATTGTTCATCACATTCAAATGCATCGCCGCATCCCTGGAAAATGCCCGAAAGCCGCTCGGGGCATCCGGAATGTCGGTCTTGGAGGCTTTGCGTACGACAAAGCTCCCCAAACGCTGCAGTTTCTTTTTCAACGGAGAAAAATGCTCTGTCTCATTAATCGGGCGCTCGCCGATGACAATATCGGCTTTTTTCTCTAAAATCGGGCGTACAAGCTTTTCAATATCTTCGCCGCAATATTGGTTGTCGGCATCTGTATTGACGATGATATCCGCACCATTTTTCAAACACGCGTCGATCCCTGCCATAAAGCCCTTCGCAAGCCCTTTATTTTTCGTAAAATTGACAACGTAGTTGACGCCCCAATTTCTGGCAACTTTCACCGTGTCATCGGTGCTTCCGTCGTTGATAATCAAATACTCAATTGCATCAATCCCGTCAATGTGCCTGGGCAAGTCGTTCAACGCGATTTCGAGCGTCTCTGCTTCATTCAGGCATGGGATCTGTATAATCAGCTTCATAACCTTACTCCTCTTCCTTCGCAATAAAAATCGGCCGGTGCTTTGTTTCTAGATACGTCTTTGCTAAATACTGCCCGACAACACCAATACTAAATAGCTGGATGCCTCCAATGAACACAATGATGCATACCATAGACGGCCAACCGCTCGTCGGATCCCCATAAAGCATCGTCCTGCAAATAATGAAGATAATCATAACAAATGCCAAAACCGTAAACAAAAAGCCCAGCATCCCCGCAATCGCAAGCGGCGCAGTCGAAAAGGCGATGATGCCCTCGATCGAATAGAGAAACAGCTTCCAGAAGGACCATTTTGTCTCCCCCGCCACACGCTCCACATTTTCGTATGCAATCCATTTTGTCTCAAAGCCTACCCAGCCGTAAATGCCCTTTGTAAACCGGTTATATTCTCGCATCGATAAAATTGCGTTGACCATCTGCCGCGTCATAATGCGATAATCACGCGCGCCGTCCACAATTTCCGTCCGGGAAATACCATTGATCAGCCGGTAAAAGCACCGTGCAAAAAAGGAACGAACCGGCGGCTCGCCTTTTCGTGTCACCCTTCTCGTCGCTGCGGAATCATAGTTTTCCTGCGTGACGGCTGCATACATTTCTGTCAAAAGACTTGGCGGATCCTGCAAATCCGCATCCATAATCACGACATAATCACCGGTTGATTTGTTAAGTCCCGCATAGATTGCCGCTTCCTTTCCAAAATTTCTGGAAAAGGAAACGTAATGCACGCATGCGTCCTTTTCGCGGAGCTCTTTGATGCAGGGAAGCGTCCCGTCCTTGGAGCCGTCGTCAATAAACAGCATCTCAAAGGCAACTTCGGGAAAATCCTCTTTAAACACCCCGATCATTCTTTTCATTTCCGCATAAAAATAAGGAATTGCCTGTTCTTCGTTATAACATGGTACGATTACGGTAAGCAGTTTCATTCTGACTCTTCTTCCTTTTTTCTTAATAGGTCGTACTGCGCACAAACCGCCGCATTGCAGGAACCCGCTGCCGCCAGCTCGGGTGAGCCTGCTGCCGCCAACCTGACACGGAGCATCTGCTTCGGGTGCGGAGCACTGTCCTGCTCGTTCCCTTCCTGATCCCGAATCGACAACACGATCGCCGGAACATTTACTCCATTTGGCTTCATAACCTCTATTTCTTCTCCGACAGAAAATTTATTTCTCTGCTCAAGCGTCACAGAGCCGTCTTCCTCCACATCTCCGACAATTCCGAGGTAAACGTACTCTTTCACGTATGTATTATGATCGTAAATCTGCGCCGTCTCATCCGGCTTTCCAAAATAAAAGCCGGTCGTAAACTGGCGATATGTGCACTTTGCGATTTCCTCCCGATACCAGGGCAGATTGGAGCGGTACTGTTCCTTTGACACAAAATAATCATCAATTGCCTTGCGGTAGGTACGGGCAACCGTCGCTACATACAGCGCCGTTTTCATGCGCCCTTCTATTTTAAAGCTGTCAATCCCCGCATCAATCATTTCCGGAATGTGCTCGATCATGCACAAATCCTTTGAGTTGAAAATATAGGTTCCCCTGTCATTTTCGTAGACAGGCATATATTCCCCCGGACGCTTTTCCTCTACAACCGCGTATTTCCAGCGGCAAGGATGGGTACATTCGCCCCTGTTCGCATCTCTTCCGGTAAAATAGCTGCTGAGCAGGCAGCGCCCCGAATAAGAAATGCACATTGCGCCATGGATAAAGCTCTCAATTTCCATTTCAGCGGGAATCCGTTCCCTGATTTCCTTAATTTCCTTTAGTGAAAGCTCTCTCGCCGAAACGACTCGTTTTGCGCCCTGCTTCCACCAAAAATCGTATGTCCTATAATTGGTATTGTTTGCCTGCGTGCTGATATGGATTTCTATTTCCGGACAGATCTCCTTTGCAAGTGTAAACATGCCCGGATCGGCGATAATCAGCGCATCCGGCTTCATTTCCTTCAGCTCTGAAAAATAGTCACGTGCGCCGTCAAGATCATCGTTGTGCGCAAGAATATTTGCGGTCACATGAACCCGGACGCCGTTCGCATGTGCAAATGCGATACCCGCTTTCATATCCTCTTTAGAGAAATTTCTCGCTTTTGCACGCAGACCGAACGCCTCTCCGCCAATATAAACGGCATCTGCACCAAAAATCACCGCCGTCTGCAACACTTCCAAACTACTCGCCGGAATCAAAAGCTCCGGCTTTTTATTCTGATTCATTTCCATTCCTCACTTCTTCACGCTGACCGTCACGCCATCTCCAATCGGAAGCACTGTCGTCTGCAGCGCTTCGTCGTTTGTCAATGCATAGAGGTAATCCCTCATACGTGAATGAATCGTGCGGTTCCTGCGTGTGACGGCGAACCGCGACTCTACGATATCCCCGTCCTGCAGCACATTGTCCGAAACCAAAAGCCCGCCCTGCTTCAAAAGCAACAGAACCTCAGGCAGAAAATGCAAATATTGACCCTTCGCCGCATCCATAAATATAAAGTCAAAGCTCTGCGGCCGCTTCCCGGAAAGCTCCCGCAAAATATCGGCTGCGTCGCCCTCAAGCAATGTGATTTGCCGCTCTCTGCCGGCTCTTTTAAAATTTTCTTTTGCGATTGGAATCCGCTTCTCATATTTCTCAATTGTCGTAATCGAACAGTTTTTCGATCCATATTCCGCCATCAAAAGCGCCGAAAAACCAATCGCCGTGCCCACCTCCAAAATAGCTTCCGGCTGCCGCATCTGCAGCAAAAATCGCAGCAGATTCTGCGTCGGCCGTTTGATAACAGGCACATAGGTTTCCTTTGCGTAAGCCTCAAGTTCATTTAAAAACGAGGTGTTCCCTTTGTCAAGCGAATCGATATAGGCCGCTGTTCTTTCATCTACAATCACTGCTGTCCTTCCTCTGTTGCGCCTTCCTCTGTTGCGCCGTCTTCTGTATCCGTGAGAGAATCCGCCTCGGTAAGCGGAGCCGCCTCCTGCAGGTCATCCGGTTCGGAAACAGTCACATCTTCTTCCGCCTCATCCTTCAAAAGAAGGGCAAACATATCCTCTGCAGCCATCGATGTGTTCAATGTATAAGTACCCGGCTGGATATCTCCGGTGTATTGGGAAAGCAGCTTCTGGATGAAAAAAAGCTGTGCATCTCTGACCAGACCCTTTTCTTCTAACATCGTGCCGACATCCATCACACTGTCTCCCTGTGTAATCGTCACTTCAATATCTCTTCCCGGCTCCGCTGACATCGGCTCCTCCGTAAAAATACGAAAACCAAAGTCATAGGCCTTTACTCCTGCTTTATAAATAACAAGAACCGCCATAATCAGCAAGGCAGCCCTGATTACCGTTCCGAGAAATGAAATCGTCAATTGTTTTGCCTTCATGTTAATTCCTCCCTGTCGCTTCCCTCGCAGGCGATCACGGAAAGCTATTCAAATTCCATGCCGGCTGTAATTCTTGCAAGAATTCCCTGAAACATCCTGCAAAAATCCAATTCTGCCTGCATAAAGTCATACACACGCGTATCCTCGCATAACTCCTCATACTGCTGCTCGAGCCTTTCCCCCTCTTCATAAAGGCTTTCAGATTCCGGCATATTCTGCATCCGGCAATTCAATTCTCTCAATTTTTCTATTCTTTCTTTTAGCTCCGGGTAACTCTTCAACGTTTCCTTTTGCTTCATGTAGTTCTGGTAATCGGCAGTGCGGCGCATCTGCGCGATTAACCCTTCGATGGCGCTTTCCATACTGCTTTCTGAAATACTCATTTGAGTCACTCCTTTGATGCCTTATTCCACTTCCATAATAATCGGCAGGATCATCGGCCTTCTCTTCATTTTTTTCCATACATAGCCGCTCAAAGCGTCCTTCATTGTATTCTTCATCTTGCCCCAATCCGTAATGTTTCTGTCCAACAATTGAAGTAACGCTTCTTCCACAACGACCCGGGCCTCCTCCATGATTTCATCGGACTCCCTGACATACACGAAGCCTCTTGAAACAATGTCCGGCCCCGCCAGAAGCTGGTTCGTCTTCTTTTCAAGTGTCAGTACGACAATCAAAATTCCATCCTCGGCCAAATGCTGCCTGTCGCGCAGTACAATATTGCCGACATCCCCTACGCCAAGACCATCTACAAACACTGCGCCTGTCGGCACTTCGCCCGTAACAGCCGCTTGTTCCGCATCCATCTCCAGTACATCTCCCGTTGAAAGGATAAATATATTTTCGTTCGGAATTCCAAGCTCCTGTGCAATTTTCGCCTGCGCCTTCAGATGGCGGTATTCTCCGTGAACCGGTATTGCATACTTAGGCTTTACAAGCGTATACATCAGCTTGATTTCTTCGCGGCAGGCATGACCTGAAACATGAGTGTCTTGGAAAATTACATCTGCGCCCTTGCTTCCGAGTTCATTAATTACCTTAGAAACGGCCTTTTCATTTCCCGGAATCGGATTGGAACTGAATATTACCGTATCGCCCGGCTTAATTGTTACTTTTTTATGAATACTCGATGCAATCCTGCTGAGTGCCGCCATTGCCTCACCCTGACTGCCCGTTGTGATAATAACGGTCTTTTCGTCGGGGTAGTTCTTAAGCTGCTCAACATCAATCAGTGTCTGATCCGGGATCTTAATATAACCAAGTTCCGAGGCCGTTTGGATGATATTGACCATACTGCGGCCCTCCACCACGACCTTTCTGCCATATTTATAAGCGGAATCTATGATCTGCTGCACACGATCCACATTGGATGCAAACGTCGCAACGAGGATTCTCGTTGACTTATGATCCGCAAAAATACTGTCAAACGTCTTCCCGACCGTTTTCTCGGAATTCGTAAAGCCCGGGCGCTCCGCATTCGTGCTGTCGCACATCATCGCAAGCACACCCTTTTTTCCAAGCTCCGCAAACCTCTGCAAATCAATCGCATCGCCGAATACCGGTGTATAATCCACCTTGAAATCACCCGTATGCACAACAATGCCTGCCGGCGAATAAATAGCCAGCGCACTCGCGTCCGCGATGCTGTGATTTGTTTTGATAAACTCTATCCGAAATACGCCAAGATTGATTGACTGGCCATATTTTACAACCTTTTTCTTAACCGACTTCTGCAGATTGTGCTCCTTTAATTTGCCGTCGATCAGCGCAATCGTCAGTTGCGTCGCGTAAATCGGCACATTTAACTCTTTTAAAACATATGGAAGCGCACCAATGTGGTCTTCATGACCGTGCGTGATGACAAAGCCCTTCACCTTATCCTCGTTTTCCTTTAAATAGGTGATATCAGGGATGACCAAATCAATCCCAAGCATATCATCCTCGGGAAATGCCAATCCACAATCTACCACAACAATACTGTCTTCGTACTCAAAGGCAGTGATATTCAATCCGATCTGTTCCAGACCGCCTAACGGAATAATCTTTAACTTGCTTCCGCTCTCATTTTTCTGTTTCAACCTCTATCCCTCCCGCTCAAACTCGATATCCCCTATTGATTCCTCAAACACCTTCGCAACCGCTTGGAGCTCCGTATCGTCGTCAACGATCTCATATACGCTCTCAAGCGCTTCTTCAGGCGCCATGTCCTTAAGTATCAATGCTTCTGCCTCATCCTCCGTGGATTCGGCAACAAGCAGATAATTCCTGCCGTTTATACGCGTCTGATCCAATACATAAAAATCTACTGTCTCCTCCCCGTCATTAAACGAAAACTGAATCTTATCCATTTTCCTGTTCCCTTTCCTGTTCCTTTTCCAAATAGTCCAAATAACCCTGCAAAATGAAGATAGCAGCAATTTTATCGACATACTTGCTCCTATCCTCTCTGCGTACTCCGCTCTCCATCATTACCTGATCCGCAGCGACCGTAGTCAGCCGCTCATCCCACAGAATGACCTCCAACCCTGTCCTGCGCATCAAGTTCTGCCGAAACTCAATTGTCTTTTCTCCACGCTCACCGATCGTCGCGTTCATGTTTTTTGGAAAACCCAAAACAATGCGATCTACTTCATATTGCTCAATCAGTTCTTCTATTCTCGCAAGCGTCTTGCGAATTTTATTTTCGGAATCGCGCCTGATCGTTTCGATTCCCTGTGCAGTAATAAGCAGAGGATCACTGATTGCAACCCCCACTGTCTTTGAACCAAAGTCCAATCCCATAATACGCATATTAGTTCCATCCGTTGTTCTTAATATATTGTGTCAGTAGTTCCTCGACAAGCTCGTCCCTCTCCACCTTCATAATTAGACTCCGGGCATTGTTGTGGCTCGTAATATAAGTCGGATCTCCCGACATGATATATCCCACAATCTGGTTGACGGGATTATATCCCTTTTCCGTCAACGCCTCATATACGGTAGAAAGCACTACCTTCACGCCGGTTTCCGGCTCCGTCTGCACTTTAAAATATTGTGTGTTACCAAGATTCTGCATGTAATCACTTCCCTGCTCTTTCTCTACATCGTACCATTCCTGCATAGTTATACTTCATTTTACTCTAATTCACTTGAAAACACAAGGATTTCATCCGTCAGCATCCCGTCTGCCCTGCCCGGAATAATTTGATTGCCCAAATCCTCTTGTGTTCGCACCGCTGCCTTCACATACTCCTTTGTGTATCCCGTCTGATAATATTCGCCGGCAATTTCCTGTCCTTCCTCGAGCAACACATCAATCAGTCTTCCCACATACCACGCACGATATTCCCTGCTCCTTTTTGCCGACTCTTCAATCAGCACACTGCTTCTTGCGGCTTTTTCCTTTTCAGTCAGCTGATTCGGCATCCGATCCGCCGCCGTTTTCCGCCTTCTCGAATACTTGAATACGTGTACTTCATAGAAATTGATTTTTTGAAGAAATGCTCGTGTTTCTTCAAATTCTTCCTCCGTTTCCCCCGGAAAGCCGGTTATTACATCCGTTGTCAATGCCGGATGCGCAAAGTGGTGCCGTATCAGCTCTGTTTTCTCATAGTATTCACAGACACTGTACCGCCTATTCATCCGCTTTAACACCGCATCGGAACCGCTCTGCAGGGAAAGATGAAAATGCGGGCAGAACTTCGGCAAACCCGCAAGTCCTTCTAAAAATTCCTCCGTGATAATCCGCGGCTCTAAAGAACCGAGCCGAATCCGCCGAACCCCTTTTATTTCATGCACTTGTTTGATTAGGGAGAGCAACTCCGTATTTGTAAAGCTTCCGTCCGCGGCGACCATGTTGTATGAAACATCCCGCTCCTCCCCATCTCTATGAAAATCCAGTCCATAGGAGCTTACATGAATACCGGTCAAAACAACCTCCTGATAGCCATTTTCCGCAAGCTTCTCGATTTCCGCAAGTACATCCTCTTTTCTCCGGCTGCGCACCCTCCCCCTTGCATAAGGGATGACGCAATAGCTGCAAAACTGATTACAGCCGTCCTGAATTTTGATATAGGCTCGCGTATGCTCGCCCGCCTGCTCCAGCTTAAATTCCTCATACACTGTTTCAACAGCAATATCAGGCACAGCGGTGTCCTTTTCAAACGGGCAGGCTCTCTCAGTTTTCATAGACAGCCCCGCACGCCGACTCTCCAAAAGCTGCTCAACAAGCCCAACAATCTCCTTTTTCCGATTGTTTCCGACCATGAGATCGATACTTTCATCCTTGCCTGCTTCTGTTCGATCCGTCTGCACATAACAGCCTGTTGCAACGACAATCGCCTTCGGATTTCTTTTTTTTGCGCGATGAAGCATCTGCCGTGATTTCCGATCTGCGATATTTGTAACGGTACAGGTATTGACAATATAAATATCAGCTTTTTCGTCAAAGGGTACAATTTCGTACCCATTTCTTGTAAACATTTGCTGTATAAACTCTAATTCGTACGCATTTACCTTACAACCGAGGTTATGCAATGCAACTTTTGTCATAAGAATCTCCTAATTTTTTGTATTGTTTTTATATTGACTTTTCCGTTTACCCGACTTATCATAGGAACTGTAGTAAATATAAATGATAAGGAGGTTTTTGTATGAAAACAGTACAGATTTCTTTAAATTCCATCGACAAAGTGAAGTCATTCGTAAATGATATTACAAAATTTGATTATGATTTCGACTTAGTATCAGGAAGATATGTGATCGATGCAAAATCAATCATGGGGATTTTCAGCCTAGATTTATCTAAGCCTATCGATTTAAACATCCATGCTGAAGACAATGCAGAGGACGTTTTGGCTGTTATTAAGCCGTACATGATCTAAGTTTCGTACAATTAAGACAACCAAAGGGCATTTGTCAAAAGGGCAGTTGTCCTTTTTTTGTTCCTATTGCATGTCCGTTCACGTAATAAAAATCCATTCCTTTATAATCCGACTCATCAAAGCCTGCTTCTTTAAAAATATAAATGGTCCGTTCCTTTACGACACCCGCTTTCAGCTCTTCTTTCCACCTGGAAATATTTTTCTCGACTGCGTCGGTTATATCTCTCGCATAATAATAATTGTTCAGACGCATCTGATGCAGATAGGCATAATAGGCCGTCTCCATGAGAATATCGTTTTCATTGTAAAGAAAAACAAATTCTTTTTGGCTCTGCAGCAGGTCTCTCAGCTCCTCCGCATCCCACATGGTCTCATAGGTATGGCGCGTCTTAAAATAATCCTGTTTTTCTTTGATCATACCCGACAAATCAAAAAGCTGAAGTAATAGTGCAAAAACAATGATGATCCGCAACAGATGCGGTGACAAATACCGGTCTGCAAGAACGACCGCACTCAGTATCAGAAGATAGACTGCCGTCCAAATAAATCGTCCATTTGAGCGAAAAATACTCAGCGCCTTTCTGACGAAGGACGGATATGGTACGCCAAACAGTTTCGTATCGTTCCAGGCAACGATCGGAAAAATAGACAGTACACAGAACGCAGCAAATAAAAGCAGATGGATCACCATTCGGTCATGCGCAATAAAAAAGTTTCGAATTTCAAGTTTTAGAACCGGTATAGCCTTATCTTTATCGTCTGCAATGGCTTTTTTCTTTATATCAGACAGCTTTTTGATTACACGTTTGATCAAAAGAATTCCCAGGGCGCACAGCAGCAATAATA
>CAZBRY010000058.1:12183-12444 GCA_964494285.1 uncultured Lachnospiraceae bacterium | reverse complement strand
GTTAGTTGTTCTGCAAAGGGAGATCCTACGAACAGTCAGTCGTTACGTGAAGCCGGGCGGCACGCTGATGTTCAGCACGTGTACGATTCGTCGTGCGGAAAACGAAGAGACTGTTTCCTGGATAGAAAAGCAACTGCCGTTTACAGCTGTTTCATTAGAAGACCGACTCCCACAAGGACTTGAGGTATCAACGGCCGCCAGAGGGTATGTGCAGCTTCTTCCCGGCATTCATGATACAGATGGTTTTTTTATCGCAAAATT
>CAZBRY010000058.1:9960-12119 GCA_964494285.1 uncultured Lachnospiraceae bacterium | reverse complement strand
AAAAGACGGACATCAGGTCGATGACTTACGAGGAGCTCGAAGAGGCACTTTCTGCGCTTGGTGAAAAAAAGTTCCGCGCCGGGCAGATTTATGACTGGCTGCATGTAAAGCAGGCAGCCGGCTTTGAGGAAATGAGCAATCTGTCAAAGGGGCTAAAGCAGAAATGCGGGGAGCGGTTTGCAATTTATGAGGTGACACCAATTCAGGTGCAGGAATCTCAAATTGACGGAACAAAAAAGTATTTATTTGGTCTGTATGATCATAATATGATAGAAAGTGTGTTGATGCGGTACGAACATGGCAATTCCGTCTGTATCTCGTCGCAGGCCGGCTGTCGGATGGGCTGTCGTTTTTGCGCCTCGACGATTGATGGTCTTATGCGCAGCCTGACTCCTGCTGAAATGCTCGGTCAAATTTATCAGATCATGCGAGAAACGGGGGAACGGATCTCGAATGTCGTCGTGATGGGTTCCGGGGAGCCGCTCGATAACTATGACAACCTCTTACGGTTTCTTTATTTGCTGACGGATGAAAAGGGACTTCATATCAGCCAGAGAAGCATCACCGTTTCCACCTGCGGGCTTGTGCCGGAGATTAGAAGGCTTGCGCAGGAGAAGCTGCAAATCACTCTTGCGATTTCCCTGCATGCAGCGACGGATGAAAAACGAAAAAGCCTGATGCCAATTGCGAACCGCTATTCGCTGAGTGAGCTGATGGAGGCATGCCGGTATTACTTTGCGTGTACGGGTCGGCGGCTGACATTTGAATACAGTCTTGTGGGAGGCGTTAACGATACAAATTCGGACGCAGCAGCTCTGACAAAGCTGGTGAGGGGCTTGAACTGTCATATCAATCTCATTCCGGTAAACCCGATTAAAGAGCGTGACTACATACAGTCAGAGCGAGCCGTAATCGAGGCATTTAAAAATAAACTTGAAAAAAATCATATTAATGTTACTATTAGAAGGGAAATGGGTCGGGATATCGATGGCGCGTGCGGACAATTGCGCAGGAGATATATGACGGGAGAACCATCGGAAAGGAGAGAGGGGTTATGCTGAAAACATTTTCTAAAACAGATATCGGACAGAAAAGAAGGCTGAACCAGGACTGTGTTTATACCTGCGAAGTTCCGCTTGGAAATCTCCCCAATCTTTTTATTGTTGCGGACGGCATGGGCGGCCATAATGCGGGTGATTATGCGTCAGCGTATACGGTAAAAGCGATCGAACGCGAGGTCATGTTGTGCGAGGAGACCGAGCCCATCAAAATTATTAAGGAAGCGATCGAATGCGCCAATGAAGAGATTTATAAAAAGGCCGAAGCCGAGGAGGATTTCAAAGGGATGGGCACGACGGTTGTCGTTGCGACAATTTTGGACGATATTTTGTACGTGGCCAATGTCGGAGACAGCCGGCTGTATTTGATCGATGAGGAAATCCAGCAGATCACGAAGGATCATTCGCTTGTGGAGGAAATGGTCAGGTTCGGAGAAATTGACAGGGGTGCTGCACGCCTTCATCCGGATAAGAACATTATCACAAGGGCAATTGGTGCTTCGGAAGCGATTGAAATTGATTTTTTCGAGGTGGATTTGAAACCCGGCGATCTGATTTTAATGTGTTCAGACGGCCTGACTAATATGATAGAGGATGAGGATATCAGAATGGTAGCAAGGGCACAGCGGGATGTCGTACAGATTGTGGAAGAACTGATCAAGATAGCAAATCACAATGGCGGCAAGGATAATATTGCGGTTATTATCATGGAACCATTTGCAGATGAGGTGAGTAGATGTTAAGACCAGGGACGATTCTCGGAGAACGTTATGAAATTGTAGAAAAAATTGGTGCCGGAGGGATGGCTGATGTTTATAAGGCGAAGTGTCACAAACTGAATCGATATGTGGCAATTAAGGTACTAAAGGCTGAGTACTCCTCTAACAAGAATTTTGTGTCAAAATTCCGCGTTGAGGCACAGTCTGCAGCAGGATTGATGCATCCAAATATTGTCAACGTCTACGACGTAGGCGATGAGGACGGCATGTATTATTTTGTCATGGAACTGGTAGAGGGCATTACACTAAAGAATTATATTGAAAAGAAAATCAGGCTGTCGGTTAAGGAAGCAATCAGCATTGCAATCCAAGTATCGATGGG
>CAZBRY010000058.1:0-9950 GCA_964494285.1 uncultured Lachnospiraceae bacterium | reverse complement strand
GCACATAATAACGGGATTATTCACAGGGATATTAAGCCGCAGAATATTATTATTTCCAAGGAAGGAAAGGTAAAGGTCGCAGATTTTGGAATCGCGCGTGCGGCAACGAGCGATACGATTACGTCTCACGCGATGGGATCGGTGCATTATACGTCCCCGGAACAGGCAAGAGGCGGCTATTCGGATGCGAAAAGTGATATTTATTCGATTGGTATTACATTTTTTGAAATGGTGACAGGACGCGTTCCGTTTGACGGGGAAACAACTGTCGCGATTGCAATCAAGCACATTCAGGAGGAAATGCCTTCACCGCGTATGTTCGTGCCGGAAATTCCGGTCAGTGTAGAGCAGATCATTTTTAAATGCACGCAGAAAAACGCAGATCGTCGTTATTCTAATATGAGCGATCTGATTCAGGACTTAAAGCATTCGCTGATTAGCCCGAATGAGAATTTTGTGACAATTCTGCCCGGAGCAAGCAGCGAAGGGACAAAAGCAATTACTGATATCGACCGCAGGGAAATCAGACAGCAGGTTACGCCGTCTTATCAGGAGCCGATTTATCAGGAACCAATTTACGGTGGATATGCATCGTATCAGGAAGAAGAGGAAGAGGAGTATGCACCGCATGCGCCCAGAAAGAGCCGGGATACAAAATATAAAAGGCAGGGAGAATCCATGAGGAGTGTACAGAGCAGCTCTTCGGGCAGCCGTTCCCGCCAGATCGATCCTGAAAAAGCCTACGGGCGTGATAATTATTATGAGGATGATGAGGAGGATCTGGACGATGACGTGGATCCCAAGATGGAAAAGGTCATGACGGTTCTGATGATTGTTGCGGCAATTATTATTGCGCTTGTCGCCGTGTTTGTAGTAGGCAAGGTGCTAGGGTTGTTTGGTGCGACGCCTTCCGACGAGGAACAGATTGAATCGGAATCCGGTATGGTGGCCGTGCCGAATGTTGTGGGACTTTCCGTAGATGAGGCGTCTTCCGCATTAAGCGAGGCGGGACTCACAGCGAAGGCTACTTATCAGGAGTCGTCCGATTATGAAAAGGATATTATCATTTCGCAGGATATTGAAGCGGAAACGCAGGTGGAGCAGGGGAGCGTGTTAAATCTCGTAGTCAGCAGCGGCAAAGCGGAAGGTGTAGCTGTGCCGGATGTGGTCGGCAAGAGCGAGGCAGAGTCCAAGGTTGCCCTTGAAAAAGAAGGCTTCACGATGGCAAAAGAGTATAGTGAAAGCGATTCGGTGGAAAAGGGCAAGGTCATTTCCCAAAGTCCGCTCGGAGCGACTAATGCCCCAAAGGGCAGTAGTGTTAAGGTTGTGGTGAGCTCAGGAAAAACCTCGACGGAGGTGGAGGTACCGGATCTTGTAGGCAAGGATGAGATGACGGCAAAATCTCTTTTGACGGCAGCGGGACTTTCGTGGTCTACGATTAGCGAGGAAAATAATGATGCGGTGCTTGCCGGACTTGTTATTTCCCAGACCTATTCGGCGGGCATGATGGTGGAAACGGGCACGAGTGTAGATTTTACGGTCAGCCTTGGATCGACCGGCTACAGTTGTAACTACAGCATCGGGGCGCCTTCAGACTATTTGGCGGGAACAGAGGCGATTATTGTGTTGTTAGACAGCGCCGGCAATGAGCTGCAGCGCTATTCTACGGCGAGTTTTCCGTACACGATGATTAAGACCGGTATCATTGGCAGTGAATCAGGCGTTGTAACAGTAACGTATCAGAAGACCGATGGACAGTGGGAGACTACGCTTCCGGTTGCGGTTGCATTTACGAAGGAATAACGGATGCGAGGCAGGATTATAAAGGGAATTGCAGGATTTTATTATGTATACGCCGAACAGGCAGGACTTTTTGAATGCAAGGCGAAGGGGATTTTTAGAAAAGACCGGCAAAAGCCGTTGATTGGCGACCTGGTGGAAATCGAGGTGCTTAATGAACAGGAGCACATCGGGAATGTGAGCAGAATTTATCCGCGAAGGAACGCGTTGATCCGCCCACAGGTGGTAAATATCGATCAAGCTTTGCTGGTGTTTGCGCTGACCAAGCCGATTCCTAATTTTTTGATGCTGGATAAGTTGCTGCTGCAATATAGGCAGCAAGGAATTCCGATTCTGTTGTGTTTTAATAAAGAAGATCTGGTTTCAGAGGCGGAGGTATCCTTTGCCTACGACACTTATCAAAACAGCGGTTGCACGATGCTTGTGACGAGCGTGAAAAGCGGCGAGGGCATCGGAGAGCTGAAAAAACTGCTTGCCGGAAAGATGACAAGTGTGGCCGGACCGTCGGGAGTCGGTAAATCCTCTCTGATCAATTGTTTGCAGACTAAAGTGACGATGGAGACGGGCAGCATCAGTAAAAAGGCCGACAGGGGTAAGCACACGACGCGGCATTCAGAAATCATCAGGATTTTGGAGGACACTTATATCATGGATACGCCCGGCTTCAGTTCATTTGATGTGTTGGGGCTGGACTGTGAGGATGTCGAGGGCTATTATGAGGAATTTGCCAATTTTAGAACATGCCGGTTCCAGCCATGCTCCCATACGCATGAGCCGGACTGCGGCGTGAAGGCGGCCGTAGAGGCAGGAAAAATTGATCGAGGCCGTTATGAGGGCTATGTACAGATTTATAAAGACCTGAAAGAACAGAGGAGATATTGATATGCTATTATTATCACCATCCATTCTGGCGGCGGACTTCGCCAGGCTCGGAGAAAATATGAAGCAGGCCGATGAGGCCGGAACGGATTATTTCCATTTGGATGTTATGGATGGGATGTTTGTACCGAATATTTCCTTCGGTATTCCTGTCGTGCAGTCGGTCAGGCGGATCACAAAAAAGACGCTGGACGTCCATTTGATGATCGAGCAGCCGCAGCGTTATATCCAAAAATTCAAGGAGGCCGGCGCGGACCTGATTACGGTACATTATGAGGCGTGCGAGCCGCTTCATGAAACGCTTGCCGAAATTCACAGACTTGGTATGAAGGCGGGCATATCCATCAAGCCGCATACGCCGGTCGAGGTGTTAAGGCCGTTTCTTGAGGAAGCGGACATGTTTCTGCTCATGACGGTAGAACCGGGCTTTGGCGGACAGGCTTACATGGACATGTGTACGGATAAAATCGAGGAACTTCGGAAACTGCTTACTGAAAATGGATTGGAACGTGATATTCAGGTGGACGGCGGCATTACGAAGGAAAATGTTCAGGTTGTGTTAGATGCCGGTGCAAATGTGATTGTGATGGGGTCCTCCATTTTTCAAGGTGATATTTCCGAAAATGTTAGGTATTTCAAGTCATACTTTAAAAATTATGAGGAACAGGGGAAAAAGGGATGAAAAAATATATTAAAATAGCAAGACCGGATCATTGGGTAAAAAATGCGTTTATTTTTCCGGGTATCGTGATTGCATTTTTACTCACCGATTCGTCGTTTACTAAGGACCTGGTGCTGAAGCTTATTTTGGGTTTTTTTGCAACCTGTTTTATTGCATCTGCCAATTATGTGATCAATGAATGGCTGGATGCGGAATTTGATAAATATCATCCGACAAAGAAATACCGTCCGGTCGTATCAGAAAATATGAAGTTTTCCCTTGTGATGCTGGAATATGCGATTTTCATAGCGCTTGGGGTGCTTTGCTCCCTCCCGATAAACAAATTTTTTCTGTACATGGAGATCTGGCTGCTCATCATGGGCGTACTATATAATGTCAAGCCTGTCCGCACAAAGGACATCCCCTATCTGGACGTACTTTCCGAATCAATTAACAATATGATCCGCCTGTTGCTCGGCTGGTTCATCATCACGAGCGAATATCAGCCGCCGAGCAGTATTTTGATTGGCTATTGGTTTGCGGGAGCCTTTTTGATGGCAACAAAACGCTTTGCAGAATACCGCATGATCGGAGATCCGGCGCAGGCAGGACTTTATCGCAAATCCTTCAAGTATTATTCCGAAAATTCTCTTCTTATATCTGCATTTTTCTATGCAATGTGCGCGACGTTTTTTATCGGAATTTTTATGATCAAATACCGAATCGAATACCTTGTTGCAATGCCGTTTGTATTTGGTCTTTTTTGCTTTTATTTGTGGATCAGCTTCAAACCGGATTCTGCGGTGCAAAAGCCGGAAAAGCTCTATAGGGAGAAAAAACTTTTGATATATATTGTGACGCTCGTTGTCATTTTACTGCTTTTGACCTTTGTGGACATTTCGGTATTAAATTACTGGGTGGATATCCGCCTGATTGGCGTATAGGAGCATAAATGAAAGAACAGCACAAAAAAAAGAGCATTGCCGATTATCGTGCGGTTGTCTTTGATCTGGACGGAACGCTGTATTACCAGCGCAGGCTGCGCATAACGATGGCGGTCAGGCTGCTTCGCTATTATGCCATCCATCCATGGAGGCTTAGGGAGCTTCTAATCGTAAAGGAATTCCGGTCTGTCAGAGAACACTGGGACAGTATCGTGGGGGCGATGTCTGCGGTTTCAAAAGAAGCGCAGGTCGACTCGCTTGATCAGGCGCAGTACGCGTATGTGGCGACTAAAATGAAAACGACGGCGGCATGTGTGGAGAAAATGGTTCAAGTATGGATTTACAAAAATCCGCTGTCAGCTCTCAGAAAAAGCAAGGATGAAGAAATTGGACGCTTAATAGATATGTTGCGGGAAAAAGGCATAAAGGTGCTGATCTTCTCGGATTATCCGATCGAAGAAAAGTTGGCGGCGCTCGAGCTTCAGGCAGATGGAATATACAGCGCTTCCGATGAGCGTTTGATGGAATTAAAGCCGTCACCAAAGGGGCTTTTTCTGATCATGCAGGATTATGGACTTGAGCCAGAAGAGCTGTTTATGATTGGAGATCGCCACAGCAGGGACGGCATGGCGGCAGTTGCTGCCGGCGTGGATTATTTGATTTTAAAAAAGCAGCCGCGAAAACGCCGACCGATCTATGAAGAATTATTCAAAGAAATTAGGATGCAGAAGGGAATAAAAGAATGAAACTTGGAATTGTCGGTTTACCGAACGTAGGAAAGAGCACATTATTTAATTCGTTAACGAAGGCAGGAGCGGAGTCAGCTAACTATCCGTTCTGCACGATCGATCCAAACGTTGGTGTTGTTGCAGTGCCTGATGAGAGGCTGAAGCTGCTCGGAGATTTATATGCATCCAAAAAGGTAACGCCTGCCGTTATTGAATTTGTCGATATTGCAGGACTTGTGAAAGGCGCCTCCAAAGGTGAGGGCCTTGGCAATCAGTTCCTGGCTAATATCAGAGAAGTGGATGCGATCGTTCATGTAGTCCGATGCTTTGAGGACACGAATGTTGTTCATGTGGAGGGCAATATCGATCCGCTGAGGGATATTGAGACGATTAATCTCGAACTTATTTTTTCTGATTTGGAAATACTGGAGAGAAGAGTGGCAAAAGCGGGACGCGCGGCTAATAATGATAAAAAACTCTCAAAGGAGATCGCCTGCATTAAGCGCCTGATGGCGCATTTGGAGGAAGGAAAGCTTGCCAAAGGCTTTATACCGGAGGACGAGGAAGAGGAGGAGTGGGTTGCTTCCTATAATCTGCTGACGGCTAAGCCGGTTATTTTTGCCGCCAATGTTTCGGAAGAGGATCTGTCGGATGACGGTGCTTCTAACAGTTATGTGAAGCAGGTACGGGAGTTTTCTGAAAAAGAGAGGAGTGAGGTATTTGTCATCTGTGCACAGATTGAGCAGGAAATTGCCGAGCTTGACGAAGAAGAAAAAGCAATGTTCTTAGAGGACTTGGGGCTGGCCGAATCGGGACTTGAGAAGTTGATCAAGGCGAGTTACCGTTTACTTGGGCTGATCAGCTATCTGACGTCGGGCGAAGACGAGACGCGGGCATGGACGATTAAGGTCGGTACAAAGGCTCCGCAGGCTGCCGGAAAGATCCATACGGATTTTGAGAGAGGCTTTATCCGTGCAGAGGTTGTGAATTATAAAGATCTGTTGGAATGTAGATCCCTTGCGGCCGCAAAAGAAAAGGGACTTGTAGGTTTGGAAGGCAAGGACTATGTCGTAAAAGACGGAGACGTCATGTTATTCCGTTTTAATGTATAAATTTTAAAGAAATTTTAATAATTTTTTAAAAAAACGATTTCTACATATGGACTGAAAAACGTAACAAAATGAAATATAATACTAGATCTTGTACATAATTCAAGAAAAACAATGGAAGACACCCGGTTTTCGGGTGTCTTTTTGATGCTTGTGCATAAAAAAGGGGTTGCTTTTTTATCGTTTAGGGGTTAAAATTACCTCATAAGTGGTGAAAAGTGGTTTCAAGTGGTGGAAAGTGGTGAAGTCCAAAATGTTCATGGGGGAATACAACCATACAATTGATGCAAAAGGAAGATTGATTGTTCCCTCAAAATTTCGCGAACAACTTGGGGATGAGTTCGTGATAACTAAGGGGCTGGACGGATGTCTGTTCATTTATGATAATGCAGAATGGACGGCCTTTGAAGAGAACTTGAAATCATTGCCGCCGAGTAAAAATTCCAGACAGCTTGTCCGCTTCTTTGCTGCAGGTGCTGCGGCTGTAGAAGTGGACAAGCAAGGACGAATTCTGATTCCATCGAACTTGAGGGAGTTTGCGGAATTGGAAAAGGATGTTGTTTTAGCAGGAGTAGCCAGCAGAATTGAGGTTTGGAACAAGGAACGCTGGGAAGGGGAAACTGCTTATGATAATATGGACGACATCGCCGAGCAAATGGCAGATTTGGGATTGAGCATCTAGGAGGGGAAAACTATGAGCTTTGTTCATAAATCTGTGTTGCTTGAGGAAACCGTGGGGAATCTGCATGTCAGGCCTGAAGGGACCTATGTCGATGGGACATTAGGAGGCGGAGGACATGCATACGAAATCCTGAAGCAGTTATCCGATCAGGGGAGCTTTATCGGAATAGACCAAGATGATGCGGCGGTTTCTGCCGCCATGCATCGTCTGAGAGAGTTTCAAAATGTAACTTACATCAGAAGCAATTATTGCAACATCAAGGATGAGCTCAGGGGAATCCACATCGAAGGAGTGGATGGGATCATACTTGACTTGGGAGTGTCCTCGTATCAGCTGGACACGCCTGAGAGGGGATTTTCTTATAAAGAAGATGCAGGACTTGACATGAGAATGGACAGGCGGAACAGCCGGACCGCGAAGGATATCGTGAATACCTATTCGCAGGCGGAACTGTTTCGGGTCATCCGTGATTATGGGGAAGACAAGTTCGCACAAAACATCGCGAAGCATATCGTGATGGCACGGGTACAGAAGGAAATTGAAACAACGGGTGAGCTGGTCTCGATCATCAGAGCGGCCATTCCAATGAAGGTGCAGAAGACGATGGGGCATCCGGCGAAGCAGACCTTTCAGGCAATTCGGATCGAACTGAATCAGGAGCTGGAGGTTTTAAGAAATACGCTGGACACGATGATCGATCTATTGAAACCAGAGGGAAGGCTCTGCGTCATTACCTTTCATTCGTTAGAGGACAGAATCGTCAAGACGATCTTTCGAAGAAATGAAAACCCATGTACTTGTCCTCCGGATTTTCCGGTGTGTGTATGCGGGAAAAAGCCGAAAGGCATCGTCATTACTAAAAAACCGATTTTGCCTTCCGAGGAAGAAATGGAAAGAAATCCGCGGGCAAAAAGTGCGAAGCTGAGAGTGTTTGAACGGATCTAACACCGATCCGCACAAATGTGTCGGGGCGTACTTAAAAAGGAGAGCGAGATGGCATCCACAAGGAGTCAGGGAAGACGGAAAAGTGCATATGGCGGAAGTCGTAACGAATATGTTTACGGAAACACGGCAAGAGCGCTTCGCCCAGTGGAAATCGAAGCACCTGTTCCGAGAAAACTCAGCAATACCGCCAGGAAAAATAGGGATAAGGCTGCTCATATGAATCCGGCCTATGTCGTGTTTCTTACACTCGCTATGCTTGTGACGGGTTATGTATGCCTCCGGTATCTGCAATTGCAGTCCGATATCACAAATAGCGTCAAGCAGATCGCCCGATTGGAAGTGCAATTAAACAACTTGAAGGCGGAGAACGACGATACAGAAAGCCGCATTAAGGGAGCTGTAGATTTGGAGGAAATCAAGCGCAGAGCGATGGAAGAGCTTGGCATGCAGTATGCGAGGGAGAATCAGATCGTTACCTACGAGGGCGATGATACCGACTATGTGCGGCAGTATGCAGATGTTGGAAATTAATCGGCAGGAAAATGCTTTGCTTAATTGGAATCAAGAAACGAAATAGGCAGGTGTACCCATTTGAAGAAACAAAGGCAACAGGAAGAAAATACACAACGATTTTCTATAAAGATGCAAAAGAAGCTGGCAGTATTATTTTTTTTCATACTGTTAGCTTTTATTCTTTTAAACGTCAGGCTTTATGCGATTAACAGAGACAGTGGAGAGCAGTATAAAAAACAGGTGCTTTCCCAGCAGGAATATGACAGCATTGCGCTTCCGGCAAAGCGAGGGGAGATTGTCGATGCCAATGGTACTAAAATCGCCGTAAGCCAAAAAGTCTACAATATCATTATTGATTCCAAAACCTTAAATTCCGAGGAGGGAATTTATTTAGAGCCAACGCTTAGCGCACTGTTTGGAACCGATATAGAATTTAGTTATACACAAAGTGAACTGCGTAATTTCATTCTAGAAAACCCAAGCTCCCAGTACCGGGTGGCGGCGAAAAAGCAGGAATACGATGTTGTAAGCACACTGATGGAAATGTTGAATAACCCCTCGGAAAATCCAAATATAAAAGGTGTTTGGCTGGAGGACACTTACCAGCGGAAATATCCGTATCATTCCCTTGCCTGTGATGTTGTCGGCTTTGTGCAGGGCGATAATGAGGGAGCATACGGGCTTGAGGAATTTTACAATAGCATATTAAATGGTATTAACGGCAGGGAATACGGTTATCTCAATGACGATGAAAATCTAGAGCGAACGATTAAATCCGCACAGGATGGAAAGACACTGGTTACGAGTTTGGATGTCAATATTCAGAGCATTGTGGAGAAACATATTCTTGCCTTTAACGAAGAACATAAGGATGAGCACCGAGAAGGAAACGGAAGCAAAAATACAGGCGTTATTATTATGAATGTAAATTCTGGAGAAATTCTTGCGATGGCAAGCTATCCGGTTTATGATTTAAATAATCCACGAGACACGGCAAATCTTGTGATTGAGTTGCCCGAGGAAGAAAGTGCATCGGAGGAGGCATCAGAAGAAGCTGATAATATCATATCGGAAAACAGTGTAAGCAATGCTACAACGCCTGAAAAAACACAGGAGGAAGCTTATGAAACGGCAAAAATGGAAGCCCTTAATGCGCTCTGGAAAAACTATTGTATTAATAGCACGTATGAGCCTGGTTCTACAATGAAGCCGTTTACAATGGCTGCCGGATTGGAGGAAGGGATCTTAACAGGCAATGAATCGTATACATGCAATGGTGTGCTGACCGTTGGAGATCATGAGATTCATTGCAATAATCGTTTTGGACATGGAGATCTGACCTTTGCGGGCGCTTTGGAGCAATCCTGTAACGTCGCGTTTATGAAGATTGGTGCGACAATAGGCAGAAGTGTATTTATGAAATATAATAAGGTATATAATTTTGGGTTAAAGACGAATGTGGATTTAACAGGCGAGGCGCTGACGAATACACTTGTATTCAATGAGGATACGATCACACCAACCGATCTTGCGGTTGGCTCGTTCGGGCAGGGTTTTAATACAACAATGATTCAGATGATCAGTGGCTTTTGTTCCCTAATCAACGGCGGCTACTACTATCAGCCTCATATTGTGACAAAAATATTAAACGCGGATGGAGCGACGGTGGAAACGATCGAACCGCGTATT
>CAZBRY010000057.1:2707-12504 GCA_964494285.1 uncultured Lachnospiraceae bacterium | reverse complement strand
ATCGGGAAGGGCTGCGCGGGATTATTTTTGATATTGACAATACACTTGTCCCTCATGGAGCTCCAGCAGATGAGCGTGCTATCGCACTGTTTGAGAGTCTGAAGGGGATTGGCTATACCGTTCTTTTGTTATCAAATAACAAAGAACCGCGTGTAAAGACATTTCATGATGCTGTTCATGTAAACTATATTTTTAAAGCGGGAAAGCCGGGAAGGACAGGGTATCTGCAGGCGATGCGTGAAATGGGGACCGATACGGCGACAACGCTGTTTATTGGGGATCAGCTCTTTACGGACGTATGGGGTGCAAAACGCGCAGGAATCCGCAATATACTTGTAAGACCGATTCATCCGAAGGAGGAGATACAAATTGTATTGAAGCGGAAGCTGGAAAATATCATTTTGTATTTTTATAAAAAGAAGGGGCATAAAATGTGGTAGCAGATTTAATGTATTAAGAAAACGGGTGAAATTTATGAATGTAAACGGAGAAACAAAGGTTCTTGGCATTATTGGATATCCTATTAAACATACAAAGTCGCCGCTGATCCACAATTTGATTGCGGAGCGTCAGGGACAGAATCTGATATATGTGCCGTTTGGAGTGGAATACGATGCTAAGCTTGCCGTGCACGGCGCTTATACACTCGGCATCACGGGTGTGAACGTGACTGTTCCATACAAAACGACTGTTATCAAAAGTCTTGCCGGCGTGGAGGAAATGGCGGGATGGATTGGTGCGGTCAATACGCTTGTCAGAACAAAGACGGGCTTCCAAGGATATAATACAGATATCAGCGGATTGGAGCGCGAACTGGATTCGGAAGGTATCTCGCTTACAGGCAGGCACATTTTGCTGCTTGGCGCGGGAGGGGCAGCTCGTGCGGCGGCATTTTTATGTGCAAAAAAACGGGCCGCTTCTATTACTCTTTTAAACAGGACGCTTGAGAATGCGGAAGCAATTGCACAGGATATCAGAATCTATCTAAAAAAAACCCAAGCGGTGGAAGGAACCGAAGTGATGGCGATGCTGCTTACAGATTATTGTAAGTTGCAGGAGAAACGGTACATTGTTTTCCAGTGTACGCAGCTCGGTCTGTATCCTCGCGTTGAGGAAGCCGTAATTGAGGATGCCACTTTTTATCAAATGGCAGAGGTTGGCATTGATTTGATTTATAATCCGCATGTGACAAAATTCATGAGACTTATTGAAGAAAACGGCGGATACGCATACAATGGTCTGAAGATGTTACTGTATCAGGCTGTGAGCGCCTATGAGTTATGGACGAAGACAACAGTGTCCGAGGAAATAATCCGGGAAGTGTATGAGCGGCTGCTTTTGGAGTAAGATGGGAGAGCTTTACTTTATGGATGGAAGAAATCATGTATTGATTGGCTTTATGGGAGCGGGCAAAACAACAGTCGGCAAATGTCTTGCAAAGCGATTGGGTGCGAATTTTCAAGACACCGACAAGCTGATCGAACGGGAAATCGGGCTTACGGTTTCCGATATTTTTGAACAGTTTGGTGAGGAGCATTTTCGTCGTCTGGAGACGGCGCTTGTCAGCAAATTGTCTAGTTCACTGCAAAACACAGTGCTTTCTGTCGGAGGCGGTCTGCCTATGAAAAAAGAAAATCATTCTTATTTAAAAAAAATTGGCACGGTGGTATACTTAGAAGTATCCAAAGAAACGGTAGTAAAGCGCCTTGCACAGGATACGACGAGGCCGTTGCTTGCAGGAGAGCCGTCGCAGGTGTCGGATCGGATTGAACGGCTGCTTCAGGAGCGTGGGCCGATTTATGCGGCACTTGCCGACAGAGTGATTGCCGCGGATACGCTTTCAGCAGAGGAGATTGCAGAGCGGATTATATCCGTATAAAGTGAGATGGCGTTAGAAGGGAGAACTATATTATGAAGATATTAGTAATGAACGGACCCAATTTGAATTTCCTCGGTATTCGAGAGGTGGATGTATATGGACGCCAGGATTATGATTTCCTAAGACAGATAGTCATGAAAAAAGCGGCACAGGAAAATATTCTGGTAGAAATGTTCCAAAGCAACCATGAAGGATCGATTATTGATAAAATACAAGAGAGTTATTATGACATCACGGATGGAATCGTGATTAATCCGGGAGCGTATGCCCATTACAGCTATGCGATTCACGATGCGCTTTCTTCCGTTCGGATTCCAAAGGTCGAAGTGCATATCTCCGATATTTCAAAGCGGGCGGAGGAATGGCGTCATAAATCTGTGACGGCATTAGCCTGCAATCACTTAATTAAAGGACACGGATTAGAAGGGTATTTGGAAGCAATCGATTATTTAATTGAATTAAATAGAAAAAATAGTTGAAATATATGTCTTTTTAGTATAAACTGATAAAGAATTATTACGGAGTGTAATTTAAGGAGGAATATCGGAATGATATCAGCAGGCGATTTTAGAAATGGCTTAACTGTTGAGATGGACAATGGAATTTTTCAAATTATTGAATTTCAGCATGTAAAACCCGGAAAGGGAGCAGCTTTTGTTAGGACAAAGTTAAGGAATATTATTAATGGCGGTGTGGTTGAAAAGACGTTCCGACCTACGGAAAAGTTTCCACAAGCCCGTATTGATAGAAATGATATGCAGTATTTATATTCGGATGGTGATTTGTTTCACTTTATGAATGTAGAGAATTATGAGCAGATCGCACTGGATGCGGATGCGATTGGTGATGCATTGAAATTTGTCAAGGAAAACGAAATGGTTAAGGTATGTTCACACAACGGAAATGTATTTGCGATTGAACCTCCGTTGTTTGTGGAATTGCAAATTACCGATACGGAGCCGGGTTTTAAAGGCGATACGGCTACAGGTGCAACGAAGCCTGCGACCGTTGAGACAGGCGCTGTAGTATACGTGCCGCTGTTCGTGGATCAGAATGACAAAATTAAAATTGATACGAGAACCGGAGAATATCTCTCTAGAGTGTGAGCAGAGCTTCGGATGAGAACGATAATATGAATGAGAAAGACTTCCTGACAGTTTGTTTAGGGAGTCTTTTTATAGTTAGAACAGCTTGCAAAGCATGGATAATTGTAAAATTCCTATGTTCTCCTTCAGTTTGGCGATTTTGCCGTAAAATGAAAAGGAAAAGGAGAACTATATGGATTATCAAGAATTTTTAGAAGAAGTGAGAAGTGAAGCAGAAAATCGATTAGGCGGAGGCTGCAGGGCCGGGATCCATCACGTAATAAAAAATAATGCAGTTTTTATGGACGGACTTGTCATTGTGGAGCAGGAACGGAATGTTTCCCCTACAATCTATTTGGAACCATTTTATGAAAAGTTTAAACAGGGGGAATCTTTCGAAGAACTGATAAAAGAAATTCTGTTGGTGTATCGGGAGAGTCGTTTGGAAGAGGATGTGGACATTTCTTTTTTTACAGATTATGAACAAGCTCGTGGGTTCCTGTTTTGTAAACTGATTAACTACAAAGCAAATGAGGGTTTGTTGAAGCTTGTTCCCCATAAACGTTTTTTAGATCTTGCAATCGTGCCGTATTGCCTTTTAAAAAATAACGCGATGGGATCGGCAAGCATTTTAATTCACCATTCCCATGTTGACATGTGGGGGATTGAGGAAGCGGATGTGATGTGGGAAGCAGAAAAAAACACGAGAGAAGCCATGGGCTTTGCAATTACATCCTTAACGGATTTGTTTGAAGGAATGGATAGCAGTAAGGAGTGTTCCACAGAAATGAAGGAAGAGATCGAGATGTATGTGCTGTCCAACAAATATAAGTTAAATGGGGCAATCTGCATGGCGTACAAGGATGTGCTTGCTGCATTTTCAGAACGATTGAAAAGCGATCTGTATATTCTTCCGAGCAGTGTGCATGAGGTGCTTTTAGTGCCTGTTTGTGGTAGACATGATTTGGATGGGTTATCTGAAATGGTGCGAGAGGTGAATGCCGCGCAAGTGGACAGAGAGGATATTTTGTCGGACCATGCCTATTTATACAAAAGGAACGGTGGTTTCGGAAAAAGTGATGAGTTTGTAACTAATTTGTAATATTTTCATTTGATATTTTCACTTTCCTATGGTATGATATGTGAGGTGTGAAAGTGTTTGCGTTGTATAAGCAGCGATTGACACGCAAATGCACTCGTAGCTCAGGGGATAGAGCAACGGTTTCCGGTACCGTGTGTCGGGGGTTCGAATCCTCCCGGGTGCATTATCATTTTCACAGGTGACCAATGATAGAAATATTTGGTTGGAAGGAATGAAAGGAAGTTAAATATGGCAGGAAATAAAGTGATTGAATTCATCGAGAGACAATATCGGTACTTTATTGTAGGGGGCCTATTTGTTGTACTTGTTATAGTTTTGATTGTTTTTACAGTTAAAAATAAGACTCAGGCATCCGAGTCGGATGCGGCAACGGTGCTTGCAGATAGCGGCATTGAGGTTCCGAAGGATAAATATGAGGTTGATGCATATCCGGATGTTAATACACTGTTGCAGTCTTATTTTGATGCGATGTCTAAAGGAGATGCGGATACGATGGCCTCCTTAAGCAATACGATGGAGAATGAGGAGCGGATTCGTGTGCAGAAGCAGGCGGAATATTATGATAGCTTTTCTAATTATGTCGTTTATACAAAAGCAGGCCCTGCAGAAAATTCCTACTTTGCACTTGTCGCATATGATATTTTATTTACGGGAGCTACCACACCGGCGCCGGCACTGGCGTCCGTATATGTTTGTACGAATGATTCGGGTGCACTTTATATTAACAAAGAGAATCCGACTGATGATGAAAAGGCCTATTTTCAGGCATTGTCGGTTCAGAGTGATGTTGTCAAGCTGAGCGAAGAGATTGAAGTTAAGTATAATGAAGCACTGGAGTCCGATGAGACACTTGGATCCTTAATGCCGACGATCAAAGAAAAGATCAATCAGGCCGTCAAGGATGAGTTGGCTGCCCAACAGCAGGCGGAGGCGGAAGCTGCCGCAGCAGCGGAGGCAGAGGCACAGGCAGCAGCACAGCAGGCATCGTCTGCGACCGTGCGCGCTACGGATGTCGTCAATATTCGAGCTTCGGCCAGTACAGAAGCGGAGGCGCTTGGTAAGGCTGCGATCGGCGACGAATATACGAGATATGAGGAAATGGAAAACGGCTGGAGCAAGATCGATTATAACGGTCAGGAGGCCTATATTAAAACCGAGTATCTAGAAGCTGTAGGCGACTCGGCTGCCGCAGTGGAGGGTGAAACTACAGCCGAGGGCGAAAATACGGAGAGTCAGGCCGCCACGGGTGGCAAGATTACCGTAAAGGAAAATGTTAATATCAGAGAAACCGCAAGTGAGACCGGAAATAAGCTTGGTGTGGCATATCGTGGAGAGCAGTTTGAATTGATCGAAAAAGCAAACGGTTGGTGTAAGATCAACTACAAGGGACAGGAAGCTTATGTGAAGTCCGATTTTGTAGAATAGTTTTCATGAATTAGTATCAGATTGATAACGGCCCGGAATTATTTCCGGGTCTTTTTTTGGCGAACCTTCCGGTGCACATGGTTTTGTCTTTATAAGCATAGAATAAAAACAGCATCCTTTGGAATAATAACAGAAACGACTAAGACGGAGGACGAAATGACAAAATCAGAGCAGACAATTTTAAGGGCAATTCAAAAAAATGTGCAGATGGCAATGGATGCAATTCGGACGGTCGAGAGTAAGGTGTATGATGATGCGCTTGCAGTAGATTTGAATAAACAGGCGGTCAAATATTCCGAAATTAAAAATCGGATGACGCAGAAACTTAGAGAAGGAAAAGCGGAGCCTTATCATGATCGGATTGGGGAAAAGGCAATGCTTTGGAGCGGCATTCAAATGAACACGATGTTGAACACGAGTACAAGTCATATTGCAGAGATGATGATACAAGGCAGCAACCGCGGAATCACACAAATGTGCAGAACTTTAAATCATAATGACATGGCAGGCAGGTTTGCAGTAGAAGCCGCAAAGGAACTGATGGATTTTGAGGAGAAAAATATCGAACGTATGAAGCAGTATTTATAGGCGGTGGGGCAGTAAAAAAAATTTTTATAGTCAAAATAAAAAAATGCTTGTGAATTAGGAGGTGTCGTAATATAATCTATCCTAGACAAAGACGTCTGGAGGCATAGAATTTCTATGCCTAATGGGCGTTTTTTTATGTAAAGAGGAAAGGTCGCGCTTTATTGATCAGACCTGAAACATACCAAATAAGGAGGATTTAAGTATGTCATATGTGGACGAAGTGTATCAGATGGTCGTGGATAAAAATCCGGCCCAGCCTGAATTTCACCAAGCCGTTAAAGAGGTTCTGGAGTCATTAAGGATTGTAATTGAAAAAAATGAGGATGCATACAGAAAGGATTCATTACTGGAAAGAATGGTCACACCGGAGCGACAGATTTTATTCCGTGTTGCCTGGGTAGATGACAAAGGACAAGTTCAGGTGAACAATGGATTCCGTGTACAGTTTAGCAGTGCAATCGGACCATACAAGGGTGGTTTGAGACTGCATCCGTCGGTGAATCTCGGTATTATCAAATTCCTTGGCTTTGAGCAGACCTTTAAAAACTCTCTGACAGGGCTTCCGATCGGCGGCGGAAAAGGCGGTTCCGATTTTGATCCGAAGGGAAAATCAGACAGAGAGGTGATGTCATTTTGCCAGAGCTTTATGACGGAGCTTTACAAATATATTGGTGCAGACACGGATGTTCCCGCAGGAGACATTGGTACGGGCGCAAGAGAGATTGGTTATCTGTTCGGGCAGTATAAAAGGATATGCGGGCTTTACGAAGGCGTTTTGACAGGGAAGGGCTTGTCTTATGGCGGTTCTCTTGCGAGGACAGAGGCAACAGGCTACGGTTTATTGTATTTAACTGAGGAGATGTTAAAGAATAACGGTTCTGATATCAAGGGTAAAACAGTTTCTGTTTCAGGTTCGGGAAATGTTGCAATTTACGCAATTCAGAAAGCACAGCAGCTTGGCGCAAAGCCGGTTACCTGCTCCGATTCTACTGGCTGGATCTATGATTCGGAAGGCATTGATCTTGCGTTGCTGAAAGAAGTGAAGGAAGTACGCCGGGCAAGGCTGACAGAATATGCGGCAAAGAGACCAAGCGCACAGTATCAAGAAGGAAAGGGAGTTTGGTCGGTGAATACGGACATTGCCCTTCCTTGCGCAACACAGAATGAACTGCATCTGGAGGATGCAAAGATGTTGGTTGCAAACGGTGTGGTCGCCGTATGTGAAGGCGCAAATATGCCCACTACATTGGAAGCCACAGAATACCTTCAGAAGAGTGGCGTTTGGTTTATTCCGGGCAAAGCCGCAAATGCAGGCGGAGTTGCTACAAGCGCATTGGAGATGAGCCAAAACTCCGAAAGACTGAGCTGGACCTTTGAAGAAGTGGATGGAAGGTTAAAGAAGATTATGGTAGACATCTTTCACAATCTTGACAATGCCGCAAAAGAATACGGCATGGAGGGTAATTATGTTGCGGGAGCCAACATTGCAGGCTTTTTGAAGGTTGCGACGGCGATGACCGCACAGGGAATCGTTTAAAAACGGAGATCACTCAAGATTTAAAAGACCGCCGCCCAAATTCTGTGGCCGGCGGTCTTTTAAACTTTATTCGTTTCCAAGTCTCATAAATAATTTGATTGCGTATAAACCGCAGATGCCGACTAATGCATAAATAATACGGGACATAATCGACATGGTACCAAAGATGCTGTCTACAAGGTTAAAGTTAAAGAAGCCGATCAGCCCCCAATTGATAGCGCCGATGATAACTGCAGTCAAAGCAATTCCATCTATTACCTTCATTGCTTCCTCCTTCTGAACTAACAAGTCTGCAATTATAGAGTCTCCCGATTTTACTGGATTATGCATTGCATATAGAAACATCTTTAATTGTCACCATAAATAAAAACAAAGGTTGACAATTAAAAAAAAGATTTGTATACTAAAAAAGTCGGAAATGAAATAGAAAGAAAAATGGAGAGGATCTTGCAAATGAAGAAAATAAATATCAAGCAAATGACAATGATTGGTATAATGACTGCGCTTCTATGTGTTTTATCACCATTTTCCATTCCGGTTGGAGTCATTCCGCTGTCTCTTACGACATTTGCAATTTTATTAAGTATATATCTTTTGGGAACCTGGAAAGGCATGATCAGCCTTCTGTTATATTTATTGATAGGGCTGATTGGCATGCCAGTATTTTCGGGCTTTTCAAGCGGCCCGGCAAAGCTGTTTGGTCCGACGGGCGGATATTTTGTCGGATATTTTTTTCTGGCGGCGATCAGCGGCATTTTTCTTGATAAATTTAAAGGAAAAAAGATACCATCATTGTGTGGCATGTTAATCGGAACGGCACTTCTTTATTTGTTTGGAACTGCCTGGCTCGCCTATCAGGCAAATATGACATTCCGGGCTGCCCTCTGGGCAGGTGTTATTCCTTTTATCCCAGGCGATCTAATTAAAATTACTCTCGTCCTATTCTTGGGTCCAATCATCAAACAAAGACTGCAAAAAGCAAGCTTATCTAATTAGCCCGCAAGCAGATGCTTTTTTATTTTTCCCAAATGAGTTATAATGTAAAAAATAGAGCAAACGGAGCGGTCAAGGAAAACTAATCGTTTTTTGAGGCGCTATCCGTGTGCCATCCGGAGGCACTGTATGACTGAAAACAAAGGAATCAGAATTAATAAATATATTGCTGATGCAGGAATTTGCTCCCGCAGAGAGGCGGATCAGCTTATACAGGAAGGGCGTGTATGCGTCGACGGCAATCCTGCCCAAAACGGCATGCGTATACAGCCGGGTATGGCGGTAACCGTAAATGGAAGTAGTATTTCAGGAGATATAAAAAAGGTATATCTTGCCTTTCACAAACCGAAGGGAATCGTCTGCACAAGCGAAAAAAGAGAAAAGAATAATATTATTGATTTCCTTCATTATCCGGTTAGGATTACTTATTGTGGGAGACTTGACAAGGACTCTGAGGGATTGATGATCATGACGAACGATGGGGACATCATCAATGGGATGATGCGTGCCGTCAATCGGCATGAAAAAGAATATCTGGTTACGGTGGATCGTCCGGTCACGAAAGAATTTATCAGTGAGCTGCAAAAAGGTGTCTATTTGGAAGATCTGGACATGACAACGAGAAGCTGCAGTGCCAAAATACTGTCTGATCAGGTTTTTAGAATCATTCTGACACAGGGTCTCAATCGCCAGATCCGCCGCATGTGTGGGCACTTTGGCTATCGAGTCGAGCGGCTGGTTCGCGTTCGTGTCATGAATATTATGCTCGATGGGCTGACCTGTGGAACATATCGAGAACTGACTGAAAAGGAAATCGAAGATTTAAAAAATGCGCTGAAAGATGTGGAGAATAAACGATGAACGAAATAGCAAGAATGAAAGAACTTGTAAGCAGGCTGCAGAAAGCCTCAAAAGTATACTATCAGGATAATACGGAAATGATGAGCAATTTTGAATATGATAAGCTTTATGATGAGCTTTTGCATCTAGAGGAGCAGACAGGAACCATTCTCTCAGGCAGTCCGACTGTCAGCGTTGGATATGAGGCTGTGGATGAGCTTCCGAAGGAGCCTCATAAAAGTCAGATGCTTTCCCTCGATAAAACGAAAGAGAGGGAGCTGCTTAGGGATTGGTTGAAAGGGAATACAGCTTTGCTTTCCTGGAAACTCGATGGCCTTACAATTGTGC
>CAZBRY010000057.1:0-2697 GCA_964494285.1 uncultured Lachnospiraceae bacterium | reverse complement strand
GTTACACGCGGAAATGGAGAAGTGGGGGAGGTCATTACAAATAATGCGCGGACATTTAAAAATCTTCCGCTTACGATTCCGTATAAAGGCGAGTTGGTGCTGCGCGGTGAGGCTGTCATCAGCTATGCGGATTTCAAAAAAATCAACGATCAGATACCGGAGGCTGAGGCAAAATATAAGAATCCCAGAAATTTATGCAGCGGTTCGGTGCGTCAGTTGAATAATGAAATTACAGCGAAACGGAATGTACGTTTTTATGCATTTTCCCTTGTGAAGGCAGATGGCGTCGATTTTGCAAACAGAAGAAGCAATCAGATAGAATTTATAAAACGACAGGGCTTTGAGACGGTAGAGTACCACCTTGTGACAGAGGCGGATATTTTAGAACGAATTCAATATTTTGCCGATGCAGTTTCCCAAAATGAAATTCCTTCGGACGGACTGGTGCTTCTTTACGAGGACATCGCATATGGCCAATCGCTCGGACAGACCTCTAAGTTTCCAAGAGATTCGATCGCATTTAAATGGGCGGATGAAATCAGGGAAACAACACTGCTTGATATAGAGTGGAGTCCAAGCCGGACAGGACTCATCAATCCCGTTGCAATTTTTGAACCGGTGGAGCTTGAGGGCACGACGGTCAGCCGCGCGAGTGTGCACAATGTCAGTATCGTAAAGTCGCTGCAGCTTGGAATCGGCGATACGATTACGGTTTATAAGGCGAATATGATCATTCCCCAGATAGAAGAAAACCTGACACGGAGCGGCAGCGTTATGGTTCCCGGCGCATGCCCGGCATGCGGCGGACATACGGAAATAAAAAGGGAGAACGATGTGGAAACACTCTGCTGTGTCAATCCAGTCTGCTCCGCGAAAAAAATCAAGGCCTTTACGCTGTTTGTCAGCCGGGATGCCTTAAAGGTTGAGGGACTTTCGGAGGCAACGCTCGAAAAATTTATCGCGCATGGCTTTATTCATGAATTTGCCGATATTTTTAAGCTCTCCACACATAAGGAGGAGATTTGCAGCATGGAGGGGCTTGGAGAAAAGTCCTATAAAAATCTGATGAAGAGCATCGAAAAATCGAGAAAGGTGTCCCTTCCAAAGCTCATTTACAGCCTCGGCATTTTGAATGTCGGACTGTCCAATGCAAAGATGCTCTGTAAGGAATTTGCATATGATTTGGAGAAGCTGCGTCATGCGGACGTGGAGCGTTTAAGTGAAGTAGATGGTGTGGGAGGTATCATAGCGAAAAGCTTTGTCGATTATTTTGCGGATGTGGAGAATAACCGGCAGTTCGATATGCTGCTTGAAGAACTCGAAATCGAAATACCAAAACAGGAAGCTCACAACGAACGCGTTGCTGGAAAAACGTTTGTCATTACGGGTAGTCTTGAGAGGTTTGAAAACCGAAATGCACTTAAGGATGCGATTGAGGCACAGGGCGGCAAAACAAGCGGCTCCGTCAGCGCAAAGACGGACTATCTCATCAATAATGATTTGGATTCGTCTTCCTCAAAGAACAAAAAAGCAAAAGAGTTGGGCATTCCGATTATTTCTGAGACAGAAATTGTGGAGCTGCTCGGATAACGCCATATAAACGTATTAGACAAAACAAATTGTTTGTGTGAAGATAATTAATAAGTGAAAAAGAGACAAAAAATAAAATTTGTATTATAATAGCAGAGTGGTGTTTCAAATAATGTTTCAAATAATTCGGTGTGGATTTTAAAATGCAAGAAATTAGGAAGCAAAAATATTAATGGAAAGAAGCAGGGACAGCATATGCCAATTAGAGTACAGGGAGAATTGCCGGCAAAAGAAATACTTGAAAATGAAAATATATTTGTGATGGATGAAAACCGCTCGATGCATCAGGATATTCGTCCTTTACAGATTATCATATTGAATTTGATGCCGCTGAAGCAAGAAACGGAGCTGCAACTCCTTCGTGCGATGTCCAATACGCCTTTGCAGGTGGATGTTACATTCTTAAACGTAAAATCCCATGTTTCAATGAATACATCTGCAAACCATTTGAATAAATTTTATACGACATTCGATGAGATTCAACATAAAAACTATGACGGTCTGATCATCACCGGCGCACCGGTGGAGCAGTTGGAGTATGCGGAGGTGGACTACTGGGAGGAACTTTGTACGATCATGGAGTGGTCTAAGACAAAGGTGACTTCAACATTCCATATTTGCTGGGCGGCACAGGCGGGACTCTATTACCATTTCGGCATAGATAAATGCCTCCTTCCCCAAAAGCTGTTCGGTATTTATCCCCATAAGGTATTTAACAGGAAGGAGCCTTTAATCAGGGGGTTTGACGACTATTTCCTCGCTCCGCACAGCAGGTATACGACTGTGCGCCCGGAAGATATCCATGCCTGTGAGAAACTGACTGTTCTTGCGGAATCAGAGGAAGCAGGTGTCTTTTTGGCCATTGCGGAGGAGGGGAAGCAGATTTTCGTCATGGGACACCCAGAATATGACCGAATGACGCTGGATAAGGAATATAAGCGGGACGTGGAGAAGGGACGTTCCATTGAAATTCCGAAAAAATACTACGAGGACGATATACCAAGCAAGCGCCCGCTCCTGCAGTGGCGTTCGCATGCAAATAATTTGTATACGAATTGGCTGAATTATTATGTTTACCAGCTGACACCTTATAATATCAACGATATT
>CAZBRY010000056.1:0-12522 GCA_964494285.1 uncultured Lachnospiraceae bacterium | reverse complement strand
GGATGAGCTGATCGCTGAAATTCTTCTGCCAAAGACCGGACTGGATCAGTATTACTACCAGAAGGTCGGTGGACGTAATGCACTGGCAATTTCTCGAGTATCGTTTGCCGGAGTTTTTTCCATGAAAGACGGAAGTATCTCCAATATTGCAGCGGCTTTTGGTGCTGTGGCGGATACAGTTTTACGCTTTAAGGATCTGGAAGAAATGATGCTTGGCAAGTCCCTAAAGGAAGCACAGGCTCTCAAGGAGCAATACCTGAAAGCATATGCGGATCGGATGATTCTCACGCGGGGACGCGTGTCGGCTGAATACCGTAAAACTGTCTGCATGAACCTACTGAGCGATTTTCTGGCCCGCTTTGACATTTAACTGGTTTTGAAAGGGAGAATGAAATGTATATCATTTGGATCAATGGCAAGGAATACGAGTGTGCGCACGATAAAAAGCTTCTACGATTTTTGCGGGATGATTTACATCTGACCGCCGCCAAGGACGGTTGCAGTGAGGGTGCCTGCGGAACCTGTACCGTTCTGGTGGACGGTGTGAAAACAAAAGCGTGCTTAGTGACTCTCAGTAAGCTGCAGGGGAAAAAAGTGCTGACGGTAGAGGGAATTCGTTCAGAAGAAATGACGATATACGAGCACTGCTTTGCCGCCGCAGGAGCAGTACAATGCGGTTTTTGCATTCCCGGTATGATTATTTCGGCTAAAAGTCTGCTGGACACGAACTTGAATCCCACACGTGCAGATGCAAAACTGGCAATCAAGGGAAACCTTTGCCGCTGCACGGGGTACAAAAAAATTGAGGATGCCATTTTGCTCGCGGCAGAATATTTTCGAGAGAAGAAAGAAATCCCGCCTGCTCCCGTCTCCCTGCACATGAATGAGCATGCCAAACGGATTGATGCCGCCGAAAAAGTCAACGGAACCGGTCTATTTGCGGATGATATTATATTGGATGGGATGCTGTATGCCAAGCCCGTCTATTCAGAACATCCCCGCGCCCGAATTGATCACATCGATGTACGTGAAGCACTCCAACACCCGGACTGCGTAGAAATTTTAGTAAAGCAAGATGTTCCGTGCAATAAAATCGGTCATATTAAGCAGGACTGGGACGTTATGATGGGGGAAGGTGATATTACCCGGTATGTCGGCAATGTTTTGGCAGTTGTGGCAACGAACAAAGCGGAGAAACTGGAAGAGATCTGCTCACTCGTCAAGGTAAACTATACAGAATTACAGCCTGTCACAAATCCATTTGACGCACTGCGGGGAGATGCCCCCCTCATCCATGAGGACGGCAACATTATGAGTCGTGCCAATCTCGTGCGGGGCAACGCAGATGAAGCCATTAAAAACGCCAAATATGTAGTTACCCGGAAATATAAAACCTCCTGGCAAGAGCATGGCTTCATGGAGCCGGAATGCTGTGTCGCTTTGCCCGAGGGCGATGACGGTCTGCTTCTCTATACCTCCAGTCAGTCCATTTATGATGTACAACGGGAATGCGCCCAAATGCTGCAGATCCCAAAAGAAAAGGTACATTGCCGCGCCCCGCTGGTCGGAGGGGGATTTGGGGGCAAGGAGGATATGTCGGTGCAACAGTATGCCGCCTTAATGACTTGGATTACCAAGAAGCCTGTTAAGGTCAAATACACCCGGCAGGAATCTCTTAACTATCATGTAAAACGCCATCCCATGGAAATGGAGTTCACCACTGCCTGTGACAAAAATGGCATTCTCACCGGCATGAAGGGTGTCATCATTGCCGATACGGGTGCTTATGCCTCTTTAGGCGGACCGGTTTTACACCGTGCCTGCACCCATGCGGCCGGTCCTTACAACTATCAGAATATTGATATTTTTGGCATGTCTGTTTACACGAACAACGTGGTTTCCGGCGCTTTTAGAGGATTCGGCGTGACCCAGAGCTGCTTTGCCACGGAAATGAATATCAACCTGCTGGCAGAAATGGCAGGCATTGATCCTTGGGAATTTAGACGACGCAATGCCATCAAGCCCGGTGATGTTCTGCCAAACGGACAGACTGCCGATTCAAATACGAACATGACCGCCTGTCTAGATGCGGTCAAGGATATTTTTTATCAAAATCCGTACGCAGGAATTGCCTGTGGTTTCAAAAACTCCGGAACCGGCATGGGCAAGAAGGATATCGGTCGAGTTCTTTTGTCTGTGGAGCAGGGGAAAATTCACATTCGTACTTCTGCCTCCTGCATGGGGCAGGGAATTGCTCAGATGACGCTGACGGAAATCTGCCATGTGACAAATTTGAATCCCTTACTGTTTGTCTTTGAGGCGGCAGATACCGTACGCACACCGGACGCCGGTACATCCACGGCCTCCCGGCAGACAGTCATGACCGGAGAGGCAGCACGCCGTGCCGGGGAAAAAATAAAACTCGCTTTGGACGAAGGTAAAACTCTGGCTGATTTGGAGGGAAAAGAGTTTCTGGGCGAATATTTTGCTGTTACCGATCCGCTTGGTACAATCAAAGAAAATCCCATTAGCCATATTTCCTATTCCTATGGAGCACAGGTGATCATTTTGAATGAAGACGGACGCATTGTCAAGGCTGTTTCCGCTTTTGATGTAGGAACTCCGGTTAATATCGAATCTGTGGAGGGTCAGATTGAGGGCGGCATGGTCATGGGTATCGGCTATGGTGTAACAGAAAAATTTGAATGCGTGGATGGCTATCCCAAGAGCAAATTTGGTACGATTGGTTTCATGCGGGCTACAGAGGCTCCGGAACTGGAGGTTATTCTTTGTCAAACCGATGAAAAGGATAAGCTTCCTTATTCACTGGGCGCCAAGGGCTGCGGCGAGCTTTGCATGATCCCAACTGCTCCGGCCTGTGCCCTTGCCTACTACCGTCTGGATGGGAAATTCAGACAAATTCTGCCCTTAGAGGACACCCCCTACCGAAAAGGTAGGCGACCCGAATCATAATAATTAGGATACGTCTGAAAATACACATACCAAACTTACAAAGCAAATGCTTGCATAATTTTTTTTCATAATTTTTTTAAAAATAATATTTGAATTTATTTTTTTTTGTGGTATACTAGGACTGTTCGCGAATCACATTTTGCAGAACGACTTTGGTTTTATCGATGCGTGGCTCAGCTTGGTAGAGCGCTGCGTTCGGGACGCAGAGGTCGCAAGTTCAAATCTTGTCGCATCGACTTGTGTTAAGAAGTCATGAAATCCGGTGTATGCTGATTTCATGGCTTTTTTATTTCATGAAATTGACCTGTAACGAAATAAGGATTTCCCACACTTATAATCAGGAGGTGAAAAAATGGAAAGGCAGAAAACAGAAGAACACGATTTGGAACAACTCTACAAAGAGAATATGTCTGCCGTATATAAATATTTATTCTGCTTGACCCATGACGCTGATCTTGCAGAGGAGCTGACGCAGGAAACCTTTTATCAGGCAACGAAGGGAATTCGCCGCTTTCGCGGTGACTGTAAAGTGTCCGTCTGGCTTTGCCAGATTGCAAAGCACCTTTGGTACGGGGAATTAAAAAAACGCCGACAGATGCCTTTGCCTCTGGATGAGGTCGAAACGCTTAGTCTGGGCTTGAATTTGGAAGAGAGCTATCTCCAAAGCCTCGATAAGCTCACGCTTTTTAAAAAGCTGCATGACCTGGATGCTCTTGTCAGAGAGGTCGTGTATCTGCGGCTGACCGGAGAACTGAGCTTTGCGGAAATTGGTGAAATCATGGGAAAAACAGAAAACTGGGCGCGTGTTACTTTTTATCGCGGAAAACAAAAAATTGTGAAAGGATGGGATCAGGATGAATAATGAAATTACATGTGCGATCGTCAAAGACCTGCTGCCGAATTATATTGAAAAATTAACAAGTGAAGAGACCAATCAAAAAATGGAGGTCCATTTTCAAGCCTGCGAAGCATGTGCAAAGGAGCGTGAATACATGCTTAAGGAAATTGATGCGGAAACAGCCCCCGAAGTAAAGGAATTCAGAAAATTTATGACAAAAACAAAACTGATCTATTTATTAAAGGGTATTTTTTATGCATTCGGCATCCTCGGTGCCCTGACTTGCCTTATCGTAGACATTGCTGTCAACAGAAGGATGACTTGGTCGCTGATCGTAGATGCTTCTTTGATTTTCTTCTTTGTTCCTGTCCTGACGGCCATTCACAGCAAAACGCATCGGTTTCTCAAGACCGCTGCCGCCGCCAGCCTTTTGCTGCTCCCCATGCTGTATGGATTTGCACTTGTTATTCGGGCAAACGGGTATGCGCCGCAGTCCGACGACTGGTTTATGCGTTATGCCATGCCGATCAGCCTGATCTGGCTCGTCATTTTATGGATCTTTATTTCGCTTATGGCATTTACAAAAATAAATATCTGGAACGCGACAGGTGTTTTGCTTCTGATGACCATTTTAGGATCCGCATTGACAAATGCCTTCGCAAACCGGGAAAGCATATTTATCCTCTACACTACCGGCTTGGAATGGATTGACTCTATAAGCTATCTGGCCTGTGCCGCCCTTTGTTTTCTGATTGGCAGAAGAAGAGCAAAAAAGAGTTGAAGTAATATTTGCTTTCATTTTCCAACTATGATATGCTTTTCCTCGGTACTATCAAATAAAGTTTAGTGAGGTATTTATGAAAAAGTGGAGTTTAGCATTAGCATTTGTACTGAGCGTGTCTTTGTGCGGATGCGGGAAATCAGCAGCAAAGGAACCGGCTGAAGAAGCCGTTGTCGAAACTGCGGCACCGGTCGAAGAAGAGCCAGCTGAAGAGATTGTCGAAGAAGAAGTCGTTGAGGAAGAGACAGCGGAGGAAGATGATTCCGTGAAAAACAGTGACCTAAAGTCTACTTCAATCACAGAGTTATCCGACGATATTTACAGTTTCCAGATCTCGATCAACGATGTCATTTATCAGTTTCCCGTATCCTATCAGGACTTCATCGCAACCGGCTGGACATATAGCGGCGATGAAGCAGATACGATTCCTTCGGGCTCTTACGGGATTACAGACTCTTTTGACATTGGAGATGATTACGCAACATCCTATGCGGTCAACTTTGGAATCAACGAGGTATCGATGGCAGACTGTTATCTCGGCGGTGTCGATCTCGATTTGTTTAGTTTTAAAACAGGATCCGCAGAACTACCCAAGGGCATTCAGCTAGGTGTTTCTACGCAGGATGAGGTAAAGGCTGCCTACGGTGAGCCAAGCAGCAGCTACGAAAGTGACAGCTATCCGACGATGACCTATGAAATGGACAGCTACAGTAATGTACGCTTGACCTTTGATGCGGAAAAAGGGTTGATTCTTCAAGGTATTGAAATTCGGAATTTCACTATGCCTGAAAATTTTGATGCCGGCGAGATCGATACTTCTGTTCCTAAAATCACACAAACCTATCAGGCTCCGGATTCCATAGGTGATGATTTGCTCGATTATACTTTTGAATATGCAGGAGATGTCTATGTCCTTCCGGTCCCTGTATCACAATTTATCAATAACGGATGGAAGATACTAGACAGTGAGTCTGAAACCACGATTACGGGAGACAGCTATGGCAAGGTTACCATGATGAAGGATAATCAGAAATTTTACACTTTTGTCAGAAACTATCACTCAAATGCTACAAGCATTGAAAACTGCTTTATTACTCAGATTTCAGCAAATATAAACAATTGCAATGTTTCCATGACCGTTGCAAACGGTATCACAATGGGAATGAAGCAGGCTGATCTGGAAAAGGCATTAAAGGGCTATGATTTTGAAAAGGAAAGCTCCTCCTATGATTATTATGAAGTAAGCGATCCCGACAGCCTTATCTATGGCTACGAAATCATTGTACGAGAAGGGGTGATTACCGGTATCGAGGCCGAATTTAGCCCAAAGGTCTCTGAATTCAGAACTATGATGGGTGTCGAATAACATAGAAAGAATTGCAACGGGGATATCGCCATCTGATATCCCCGTTTTTAATGGATGCTTATTCTTTTGGTATCGTCACCGTAAAGCAGCTCCCGGCATCTATTGAAGAAATGCCTGTTTCCCGTATTCAGTCTGCGTTTCTTATTTACTTTTCTTCGCCAGGCTGATCTTTATGTCCATGCCCATACTCTTTGCATATCTGGAAAGCACATCCATAGTTGGCTCGGTTCTTCTTGCCTCAAGTCTTGCAACATTCGGACGCATGATTCCTGAACGCTCAGCAATATCCTGCTGTGTCATTTTCTTTTTCTTGCGATACGCAATTAATTCTTCAATGACATCATCCGAGTAGAATTTTTTCTCTTTCTCCATCACAGCAATTTCTTTTCCTTCCTTTACTACTGAATAATCCACATTTTTCTTGCTCATAATCTCGCCCCTTTACTCTAATTATAATCCATTATATCCAAGGAAAGCCTGCATCGCCTGTACCTGGGATTCTTTGAATTCCTCTAATAAGTAATCCTGATGCTCAAGACCCTGACTTTGGATCATCGCTTGATATTGTGCGAGCTGCATCGTCTGCACCGCATTCATCAAATATGCCTGATTCCATGCATTTGCTTGAATATTCTGCATCCCTGCCTGCGCGGTAAGCGCTGCCTGATACTGTGCGGCAAGCGCAGCCTGCACCTGTGCGGCGAGTGCATTTTGGTATTGTTCTAATAATGCAACCTGCTGTGTGTAGAGAAGAGCCGCATCCGCTACCGTGTCCGCTTTTGCTGTCACACCTCCAAAAAGCGTCACACCTGCCGCTACAGCCACACCAAGTATTACCTTTGATATTTTTCTTGCCAATTGACGCATATCATTCCTCCTTTTGCATAGCGTGCTCCTAAATCTATGCCTATGGTAAAAATATATTATATTTTTCCAATTTCCGCAAGATGTTAAACCAAAAGATTGTGTGAATTCTTTGTGTATTCCTATATTTTACCCTCCAAGGCTCATTGCTGTCAAGTAATGTCGTCGGTTATTTGGATGTCCAGTAGCTATTTGACTCTATAATGTTGAAATAATCATTGATCGGGAGCAATTTATGATTTCTGATCTCGAACACCCTCCATATTACACCACAATGCGCCATTGGCACATGATAGGAAGCAAGCAGTCCGTTCGCGTCGTAAACCGCGACGACCGCATTGGAGGTCGACATACTGTAGGAAAGTGCATCACCACCCGTACAATTGCTGTAATCCGACACATAATACTGGTAGCTGTCTGTGCCCGCTTCTGCAAGGGAAATAACCTCAGCCATCGTCAGACCGACGCTGTCATTTTGAGATCGGCCTATCTTTGCCGCATTTGAGGAAAATATCCTCGCGTCCAAATCAAGCGGTGTCGCGTCCCAGGACAGTACAGCTTTATACCCATTTTCCTCAACATCCGAAACCGCATAACCAAGCACAGCCTGCCGATCCATCCGAACAATAACTGTAACATAGCTTGTTTCATAGCCGCCTTTCGTTATTTCCGCCGTATAGCTTCCCGCACGCATTGGCGCCGTAATCGCTCCCGTTGCATCCAACGTTCCCGTCGCGATGACGTCACCGCTTCGGTTGTTAATTCCATTGCGGAGCTTGAGTGTCGCCTCCGAAAGCGCGCTCGCATTACCTGTATTTTCCGCATCCCGCATCATGATCTGTACGTTATAAACGGCACCAACCTCCGTATAGGCCAGATAGACCGGCTCTACCGCATAGACCGAGGAGCCGAAAGACGCCGTAATGCCATAGATTTTCACTTCATCCAGCGTATTTTTATTGATGGTTAGTGTATAGGTATCCGTGCTATCCGCCGGCAAAAGAAGACTGTAATAGCCATCTCCATTTGTCGTCGTCTTGTCCACAATCGCATTTTTCAAATCAGAAGAAAGCTGAACCTGTGCGTCCGCCATTGCCATATTAAATTCGTCCAGCACATAGCCTTCGATCTGCTCTACTTCAGAAATGTGATCCATGGCATAATAAGTAAGATATGCCCAGTTGAGCATCGTTTCTTCCAGATAATCATATTGCCCCACGGTACCGCTGCTGTACTTCTTAAGATCCGACACCGCATATTCGGTTGCTTTGTTGTCTTTGCAATAGGAATACTTCACCATCACGTCATTATTAAAATAATATCTGGATTCCACCGCGGAGGAAGAAATATCCACCGGCGTATTAATGATCGAACGGTGCTGCGAAATATAGTTGATCGCTCCATTGTCATAATAATAATCGATCGTTTCCACATCATCGCCGCAATACTCAATCGCTGTAATTTTTTCAATCTTTTCTGTGTCCGGGTTTGTATACACAAGATATTCCATCTTTTTATCGTCCTCACGGGTTGCGTATTTCCGTGAGAACTGATACGCGTTTACACTCGCCTCCGATGGGTTTTTGACATTTTCAAGCTTCGAAAAGACTCGATCTTCCCAAACAAGTGCTGTATTTCTTTTTGCCGGCTGAAACAACGTCTTGTCGTAATCAATATAATGATTGTCACCGTTTACAAGAGAAGAAACGTCAACGATCTCCTCTTTTGCCGGCTCCTTCTCTTCAGAAGCTTCCTCAATCGCCGGCTCCGTCAATACCTCGTTCTCACTGCCTTGCGTATCCTCAGGCTCCTCAACTGTTTTACTGACTGCTGCCGCTTCCGTATTTTTCTGATGGTTGAAAAAGACTGCTTTTATACCAAGATAAGTGCCTGCCACAATTGCAATCAAAATCACACTATAGATCATCACACCGATCAAGGTTACAGAAAACTCATCCTTCTGGCGTTTAATTGCAACGTGATTTTTTCTGTTTTCCTTAAAACGGTTCGTTCTTTTCTCCGTATTTTGAATATCGTCTCTATCGCCGATCCCTTTATTTTCTATCACGTCCTTGTTTTCTTCACTCATTTACAACGCTCCTTATCATCGGAAGGCTTTGACCATTTTGTTAAGTTAATCTTCCTCATTGTCCTTATCCGGATCATAGTATTCCTTTTTTATCAATCCTTTTAAAGAAAAAATAACGAGAATAGCTCCTATCACTGCAAACAGAAGCACAAACAACATCATGACCCAGTAATCTGGAGCCTGTACATCCTGAAGCTTAAAGAGATCATATGCAAGATAAACAAGATAGCCTCCCACTACAATTCTTAAATACAAATTCATTTGTGTCGGTCCCTTGTGCTTATTCTTTCCCATTTTCATTCCCTTTCCGTTAGCCTTCCTTCGCCAGCTTGACCGCTTGATCCGCATAAGACTCAATCAGCCCGAAATCATAAAGCATTTGAAGCAGCCCATAACGATCGCGCAGCTCCTTTGCCGCAATGACCGCATCGTGTACCTCCGCATCCGAAACACCAATCTGATCAGGATAAACGGGTGCGGCAGCCTCCTTTAACAGAGAAATGACATCCTCCACTGCAGGCAGCCGCTCTATCACATCCCTGATCTCAGGTAGCCGCTCCTTTACTGCTGCAAGTCTGTAAAGCACATGCTCTGGTTTGTTTTTTTCGATTTTATTTTCCAGCTCCAAAATACCGCCCGCTGCTGTACGGTAGAGCTTTTCCATCAAATCATCCCACTTCCGTCTGTCAAATGAAGCGGCTCTTTTTTGGGCGGCTTCAAAATCCAGTAATTCCTTTTGAAACAACTCATAAAGACGTAGCACCAGCACCGTTGCAATCCCTACCTTTGTTCCATGCAGAACCGCTTTCTTCTCATCAAACAAAAACATCATTTCCCAATAGTGGGACAGGTGGTGTTCACTTCCTGAAGCAGGTCTGGAATTCCTTGCAAAGCTCATCGCAATCCCCGATAAAAGCAGGCTCTCCATAATTCTTTTGACTGCTTCTTCCTTCTGTGACTGTATTTGTCTGCAGCTTTCCACAAGCGCCTCAATGGAGTGCTCTACAAGGCCGGCAATTGCTTCGCAGTAATATTCTCCCGTCACAAAGTGAGCTAGCTTCCAGTCGCACAAACACGTATATTTACCAAAAATATCTCCGACGCCTGCGGCAATCATATCTGTTGGCGCATCCTTCAAAATATCCAAATCACTAATGATCGCCGTCGGTACATGTGCTGAATAGGTCGTTTTTAGATTATCTGCAATCAGAGGGCTAACATCAGAGGCAAAGCCGTCCATTGACGGAGCCGTTGCAAAAATAAAATAATCTATCTTTTTTTGATAACTAACAAACCGGCAAATATCATTTATGGTTCCCGAACCAACGGCGATGATGACATCCGTATCCTGAGGCAGATTTCTTTCAAGCAACAGACACATATCCATATCGGCAACCGGGGTTTTATATGGAAAACAGTATGCCGTATATTCGATGCTGCTCTCCTCAAGCAAATCCACAAGCTGCTTTCCGGCAATTGCTTCCGTCGTTTCGTCATATACCAGTAGCGGCCGATTATAATAATACTTATGAAGCAGCGTTACAACCTGCCTGATTGCACCCCTTTCAAGCAAAATGTCCTTGATATCGCAGCGATGTATACGTCCGCAGTCGCATACGAAGTCCTTATTCAGATAATCTGATAATTCATTCTGTATCAGCATCGTAATCTCCTGCAGTTAAACAAACCGATATACGGTCTTTGTCTGATAACGCTCCCCTGCATCAAACTCAGGCTTCTGAAAGCCCTCCTGATTGATGCTGTTCGGATAATATTGTGTTTCAAGGCAGAATGCATTTCTCGGCCCGTAAACAGCACCGCCCTTTCCGGTAAGCATCTGTGTCCCATTTCCCGTATAAAACTGCACGCCCGGCAAATCCGTATAAACCTCCATCACCCTGCCGCTTACAGATGCCTCTGCAATTTTTCGCAGTGTTCCGTCATAATGATCGATTACAAAATTATGATCGTATCCATTTACCATTGTAAGCTGTGCCCAATCCGTATCAATTTCCTCTCCAACGGTCTTTGCCGCCGTAAAATCCATCGGCGTACCGGCAACCGGAGCAATTTCTCCTGTCGGAATCGCACCTGGCACAATCGGCGTATAATGAGATGCATGCAAAACGACCCTTGTATCAAGAATGCTTTTCGCATCATGCCCAGAAAGATTGAAATACGTGTGATTCGTCAGGTTAATCAGTGTTTTTTTATCGCTAATCCCGTCATAGCACAGCTCAAGCGCATTATCCTCCGTCAGCGTATACGTAACGGAAATTTTGAGGTTACCCGGAAAGCCCATCTCTTTGTCCGGTGAAAAATAAGTAAATTTGACTGCATTGTCAGAAGGCTCTGCATCCCAAAGCTGCTTATGATAGCCTAGATCGGCATCGCTGTGCAGATTATTTTCGTTGTCATTTACTTTTAACCGATACGTCACACCGTCGATCACAAATTGCGCGCCTGCAATCCGGTTGGCACTTCTGCCGATCGTCGCTCCAAAAAAACACGGATTCGTCAAGTAATCCTCGCCCTTATCATAACCAAGCACGACATCCTTTACCTCTCCGCTTTTATCCGGAACGATAAGCGTGACAAGGATCGCTCCGAGGTTCGTAACCGAAGCCTCCATCCCGTTATCATTTTTGATCGTATAAAGTGAAATTTCTTTTTCATCCTTAGTCTTTCCGAAACTCTTGATTAAAACACTCATTTTCGAATCTCCTTATCCGCCCTTTTTATAATAACCATCCGCGCTGTTACAACATCTATAATTCTACCCGCGCATCTAGTGCGCGGGAAAGGGTCACTTCATCAATATATTCCAGCTCGCCGCCTACCGGTACACCACTTGCAATCCGCGTCACTTTGATACCCGTCGGCTTAATCAGCTTGCTGATATACATCGCGGTAGTCTCCCCCTCGATACTGGAATTTGTCGCAATAATGACTTCATCCACCTCATGCTGCAGTCTTTGTAAAAGCTCCGCAAGCCGGATGTCGCTCGGGCCGATCCCGAGGCTTGGATTAATCGCGCCATGCAGGACATGATAGACACCCTCATATCTTCTCGTCTTTTCATAAGCAGTCATATCCCGCGTATTTTCCACAACCATAATAACCTTCTGATTCCTTGACACATCCGAACAGATAGGACAAAGCTCTCTGTCTGTCAAAGTAAAGCACTGCTTGCAGTATTTGATGTTATTCCTTGCCTCGACCATCGTCGCCGCCAAACGTTCCACATTTTCCTTTGGCATATTAATTATGTGAAAAGCAAGCCGCTGCGCCGATTTTGTTCCGATTCCCGGCAAAATAGACAGCTCTGCAATCAGCTTATTAATATACCCGCTGTACAAATCCATCCCGCTATCTCCTAATTTTCAGTCTATCGCTAAAACAAGATACGGGCAGATGCCCGTCAGAACGGAAATCCACCGCCCATGCCGAGACCACCCGTCAGCTTTGACATCGCGCTTTGGGACTCCTCCTCCATCTTGCGGAGCGCTTCATTGGCAGCCGCCATAATCAGATCCTCCAGCATCTCGATATCATCCGGATCTACAACCTCCTCCGACAGCTTCACCTTTGTAATTTCTTTTTTGCCTGAA
>CAZBRY010000055.1:0-12543 GCA_964494285.1 uncultured Lachnospiraceae bacterium | reverse complement strand
CGCTTGTGTGGGTTCAAGTCCCATCTTCCGCACGAAAGCCCCTACTTTACTGATAATTCAGTGAAATAGGGGCTTTTCTTTTTTCACTTGCTTATTCCTAAATTGTTTTATTTATAGTATAATAGAAATGGCAACTATTATCGATCAGGATTGAGGAGTAAATTGATGTTTCAATATGAAAAAAAGCGTCTGTGGATATGGATGATCGCCACATTAGTTTTGAATACGTTTTTCTTTTTATGTGCAACTGTTTCCATACGTGCCGATGTTGCTTTTACCAATGAGGAGCAGACCTATCTCGAAGAAAAGAAGGTTATCAAAGCAATCTCCATCCGGGGTATCGCACCTATTATCTATCAAGACGAGCACGGCGATATACAGGGAGTTTCCCCTCTCCTGCTGAAAGAAATCTCAGCGCGGACCGGACTGGTGTTTGAATATGAGCTGTTTGATTCGCTTTCGGAATCGCTTGATAGTAATTATGATATTTATTTAGGGGCGGAACGAGTCTATGCCCCAAAAGATATGCTGTTGTCCGATCCCTATCTGGAAAGTAAAACCATACTATGTCTGAATTCCTCGATAAAACCGGATGACTTAAACGATCGAATCTTTGCCGCTGTCAGTGGTGGATCTCTTCCTGATGGAGTGAAAGAAAAAAACACACTTTATTATAGTACGCGGGAGGAGTGTCTAGATGCCGTCAATAGCGGCAAAGCAGATTACAGCTACGGTAATTCCTTTTCTGTATTATTTTACACCCTTCATAAAAACTATAATAATATTGTTATGGTGCCAATTGAAAAAGAATCCAGAAATTATTGTATTGGTATCTCGCAGGGAAACAGTCTTCTGCTTTCGATTATCAATAAATCACTGAATGATATTGATGACATTCAAATGCAAAAACTGACATTGGAGGCAATGGCATATACCGACCGCAGTATGAACCCTTCCATGCTAATCGAAATTTACGGCAAAGAACTGTTCACAGCTGCTGCTGTCATTTTCTCTGTCCTGCTCTTCTTGACTGCTTCTTATATTAAAGCGAACAAAAAGCTTAAAACGCAAAATATTCGATATGAGCGGCTATCCAGCCTTTCCAATGAGTATATCTATGAATATTTTGAAGATACGGATTGCCTCAATCTATCCGAAAAATCTATTGCTCTGTTCCAGACACCAAAAGCACGGCAGGACTCCGAAGCAGCTCTTAGGGAAATGCTTCTGCATGTCAAAGACGATGGCTATACTCAGGAGATCACCCTTCCCCTTTCGGAAAATGAGGAAGGTGTATTCAGGTCTATCAATTCCTGTATATTAAAAAATAATGGAAAACCTGCTGTCATCATTGGAAAGCTGCTTGACATCAGCGCAGAGGCAGCGGAAAAGGAACGGCTGATCTTCAAATCGCAGGCGGATGGATTAACTGGCTTATATAATGCCGCAACCACAAAGGAGTTTGTTTCCGAAAGTATACGACGCAAATCTCCTCATGCAACAGACGCACTCCTTCTTCTGGATTGCGACAACTTTAAAAATATTAATGATACCTATGGACATCTGGCAGGTGACCAAATACTCATTCACATAAGTAACAGTTTAAAACACACCTTCCGAAATTCCGATATTCTCGGTCGCATCGGCGGTGATGAATTTGTCGCTTATTTAAAGGATATTCCTTCCGCCGATTTTGTCCGTCAAAAATGTAATCGACTCAACCGACTGATCAAAAAAGCTCCGACCAATATTTCTACTACCGTCTGTATCGGAATTATATTCGCAACATCAGAAACCACCTATGACACCGTGTTTTAAATGGCTGATCGTGCGCTCTATCAAGCCAAGAGCGGCGGAAAAAATAAATTTATCATCTATGAAAATTGAGGGGCCCAGACTTACCGATCACCTTTCTTCCGATCCTTAAGCATCTGATACGCCGGCTTCAGTGCGTGATCTTTGATAATTTTAAAGATGAGCTTTAACAGCATTGAGGATACCCACGCCAATAGAAAGCTCGCCGGTACGGTTATAAAAAACCACCAGAAGAAATCCTCTACTTCCCATACAATTTTCTTTAAATAGTAAAAGACAATCGCATCATATACGCCTGTAAATAAATAAATTTCCAGCGAAACTTCCGATATCTTTTGGAATACTTTCCTGATCCAACCCGTCTTTACTTCCACCTCGTAGAAAAGCAAAAATACCGAGGCGGCACAAATAACTACGGTAATCGTCGAGTAACCGCTGTCCACCGGTCCAAGCACATTCCAAATAAAACTTTTTCCGTCCGCAAGGACAAAGGAGGTGATCGCCTCTCCGAGTACAATGACAAACGTGAGGAGCACAAGCCATAGCTTTTTCACCCTCGGTCGGTATTCTTTAAAATAAACGCCAAGATAATAATAAACAAACGGATAAAGCATCTGCCAATAAGAGGGTACGATATAAAGAAATATAGGATACAGCGTAGATACAAATGCTAAGGAACCGATTAAAAGCTGTTTTTCTTTCTTTGATACGAGCGCCTTCCAAAGCCGATTCAAAAATGGAATCAGAGCCATCAATGATAAATACATACCGACATACCATGCAATCTGATAATTTGCAATATTCTTCAGCGCAATTTCAAATGTATAGACCTTGCCATACACATAATTGCTCGCAAAAACTTTGATAACGGAAACCACAATATAAGAAGCGAGAACAGGAATCAAACTCTTGTAATGCGCCATGCTTAGTATTTTTTCCGATTTAAAATAGCCGGTCAGTATCATAAACAACGGTACACCAATCAAGAACAGCCATCTGGCTATCGTCATCAGAAACAGAACCCCACCCTGCAGCGGCGCCGAGTAGTAGCCACAATTTAAATAGAAGTGAACAGCAACAACGAATACGGCGGCAATCGTCCTGACGATATCCGGTCCCGTCTGCCTCAATTTCTGCTGCTCCTCACACTTTATTATTTGATTGCCATTTTCCATATTCCCATTATCGGCATCCATTGAATTTTACGGATTCCGCCTCCTTCTTCCATCTATTGTAACGAAATATTTCTGATTCGTAAACAAAAATTACATTTGTAATACAATTTTATGACATCCGTATTTTTACATCGTTGAATTTTTCTGTTACACTAACTCTAGTAACAACACAAACATTTTTATGAAGGGGATTGAAAAAATGAAAAAAAACTTGCGCCTTACAATGGCGGCGCTGCTTACAGCTGCCGCAGCTATACTTCTCGTACCACAGACATCCGTAAAAGCGGAGGAATCTGCAGCACTTCTTAATACCGATGATACCGACAGTGTCGGGAACAGATTCTATTCGGGCGAAGCCACAACGATGAATGATATGGAGGCAAAAAAAGATGTTTACATGGTCGGAAATAACTGCCAAATTATCGGCTCCTCCATTGATCAGGATGCACTGATTGCCGGTTATCAACTTTCTGTCAGCGACACTGTAATTACGGGCAGTCTGCGTGCTGCAGGCTACTCGATCGACGTCGCCGGTACATCCATTGACAATAATATTACGGCCGCCGCCAACTTGATCAACATTGGCTATGACGTTACCGCTGACGCAGCGATTCTTTTCGCGCAGAGTATTTCCTTTGGCGGCACTTGCGGCGATTTAAAAGCCTTCGCCCAAAATGTGACGATTAATGGAATCGTCACAGGAGACGCAGTGATTTCTGCCGAAAAGGTGACAATCGGACCGAATGCAGTGATCGAAGGCACGCTGACTGTCAAATCTACAAAAGAGCCTGGCGTAGATGAAAGCGCCTCAATTACCAATCTGAACTTTGAAAAGCAGACCGATATAGAAAAAGCTGTAGAAAAAGTATCCATCGGCGCCAAAATAGCGCATAAGCTTCTTTCAAGATTGTATTGGGTACCGGCGCTTGTACTCATTGCCTTTGTTTTCTGCCTTGTATTTGGCAAGGCTCTGGACGGCTCTGGCACAATGCTGATGGCTAATCCGGCAGTCATGCTTGGCTCCGGTGCGATTACGCTTATTGCCCTTCCGGTCGCTATCCTTCTGCTCTGCATCACCTACATTGGTTTGCCGTTCGCGGGACTGCTGACCTTACTCGTCCTTCCGATCCTGTTTTTTTCCGTTACTTTTACGGGTGCCGCAGTCGGACGAATTGTATTTAAAACGTTGCATCCGTGGCTTGCTTCACTTATCGGAACCGCAATCCTTGTATTTGTCAAAATCGTTCCTTTCCTGGGAGGACTCGTGACTTTTGTCTGCATCATCTTTACGCTTGGCTATCTCATTCAGCTATGCTATGCGGGAATCAAAAGCTCGCAGCCAAAGAATGTCATCCCTGATGAAGTTCCCCGCAAGGACGGCCCCGGCGGGGAGTAACTATTAATCCAATGCAGCTGAAGAGCAAAGAAAAATCCTCATAAATGCCTTTATAGCAACATTTATGAGGATTTCTTTTGTGATCGGAGTGACGTGATTCGAACACGCGGCCTCTACCTCCCTAAGATAGCGCTCTAGCCAAACTGAGCCACACCCCGCTTTGCAAAAAGCCTACTTCAGTAAGCTCACCAGCATTTTGTATTCTATAGGAAAAAAGAAAACTTGTCAAGTAGCTAGACAAGACAAATATGCAAAATTATGTCTGCAGTGTTACACGAATAATCTCCGAGGGAAAATCGGAAATCCCCTGTGCGCAGACCGCAAGGGAATACCCTGCCTCCATTTCGTAAAGCTTGCCAAAATAGGTGTGCTTGTTAACCTGGTGCACATAAGTGGCCGGTTTTTCTTTGCCGTTTAATATCACGGAAAAGGAATTCATCGGGAGACTCAATCCCTGTCCCACCGCCTTCAAAAAACTCTCCTTTAATGTCCAATAAAGATAAAAACGTTCGTCATCTGTAATATCCTCGCATTCACTGCGCGTAAAAAAACGTCTTGCGACTCCGGCATTATCGCTCTTGTGTCGCTCAATGTCGATACCGACGGGCACGGAGGCGATTGCACAAGCCGCATAGCTGCCAGAGTGAGAAAGACTGAATTCAATTTGATTAGGTCCGCCGCTCTCCGTCTGTCCTAACAATGAAATCAGATGCGGCTTCTCATGCACGTCCTTCTCAAGCTTCACAGGAGTAGACAAAAATGGATAGGTTTCCTGTAGGGCATAGTTGAGCAATGCCTCCACGCCCAAAGACCGGCGACGATCAAGTTCCGCCTTATATTTTCTGCTTCGTTCAATTCTGTCCGCAGAAACATGCGCCTCTAAATAGTTTAGTTCTGCAGTTGTAACATCCGCCACATAAATTTTCATAGGTTTTTATTCCCCCTATTCCTCTCCGAATCCGGACTACAGACAGCGTTTCATTTTTCGTACCTTCTCCTCGGATACCAAATTGTTTCCATATCGGGCTTCCTCATAAACTGCGGTGGCTTCCACAATATCTTCGCCCCGGCTTTCATATACATCCGCCGCCCGCTCCATTGGCGTATCAAACCGGTTGATTTGGTATCCTCCACGCTCCAACGCACGAATCTTCTTTTTATATAATTTTCGAATCTTCTCGGCGTCGGAAAGAGTCCCAAATAAGCGCTTCTCGACCCGCTCCTTTTTGTCTGAAATCCATTCACGCTTTTCACTCATGTCTTGGTAAAGCAGCAAGCGCTCCTCTCTTCCGTTTCGGAGCAAATATGTCCTGAAAAAGCGATACACGCCTCTGAGCAAAATAAAAATCAGGAAACCAGTGATAGCCCCGCTAACAAGCATTTCTAAAAGACGAATGAGCATTTGCAGCAAGCCCGGAGGTGCATTTGCAGCAAGCAACAGTTTTGCAGGCAATTCAGCCATCCCTGCATTTGCTCCTTGGATGCGCGGTAAAATGGAAATAAGCCAATTAATAAAATAAACAACTTTCTCCACGATCACCCTAAGTACCACCAGCAGGAACTCAGCAAGTGTTTCGGACTGAATCAGGAACATACACACCACAAAAATGCTGACAAGCGGCAGAATCAGCTTTATATTCTGCGCATACATCTGCTTGAGCGGCACTTCTTCATTCATCTGTTTGTCCCTTGAAAACCGGATTCCGTTTTCAAAATACAGTCGTAGAAAATACAGCCCTAAAAACAAAATGCCCATGATATATGCCGCACTCTGCACTTCCTGTGCATCCTTGTAGTCTCCGTAAGCATATGCCAGTAAAAAAAACAGGCAACAGGATACATGAATATAATAAAACCCGTGCAATGTCGCATCCGTCCAAAATACAAAATCAGTAATTGTAAAGACAATGAGAAACGTAATCAGCTCCGCGACAGCGATCACCGGCAGAGGAAGGGAAAAAAGAACTGCAAACAGAACGAGATGCAGTGCAATATATAAAAATAGATTTTTCACATGCAGTCTAAGCAGATAAAGGAGCACAAGCAGCACGGCCATCCCTGCGACTGCTTCCGCACAAAAGGATCCGCCCATTCCAACTGCGCCGCACCAGGAAATAACGACGCTCAGCAGAAACAGCATAATCAAATTTAGTAAATCTGCATAAATAACATATTTTTTAGTGATCATCCTTTACCGTCCATTTCACAATTCCCTCTGCCGCCGTTAAGGAGTCCTCCAAAGAAACTGCCTTAAACTCAGGAATAAAAAGCTTCACGGAATATCCCTGTTTTCTTAGAGCGGCATATTTTTCGCACAAGTCCTTTTTTCGGTAATTTGAAATCAAAAGATATTCCACTGAATCGCCTTCCGGCTTGATATACCTGTCAAGCAGTTCCAAATACGACGACGGCTTTTGTTCAAGGTCGATTCGGGCCAGTGCGACCTCGATATTCCTGACGTGTGCACCGTCCGATCCCGCCTCGATCCGGCAGGGTTCCTTCGTAATAAGATCCTTGCCGTTTGTATAAAAAGCAACCGGTATTTTTTCATGAATCAATCGAGATGCAATTGAAGTTACAATTCGGATGCCCTCTTCCTGCAACTCTTCTGCATGGGATACCGCATTACAGTCCAAATTCAAAATAAGGACGAGTTTTTTAGAAAAGGTTGTATGAAACGTATTGACCTGAAGGCTCCCCGTCCGAGCCGTACTTTTCCAGTTAATGCTGTGCATGCTGTCATAGGGCTGATATTCACGAATCCCGGAAAACTCGAACAGATCCTCATTCCTGTGAATCTGTTTGACAAGCTCGCCCAACAGATGTTCCGCCTTTGTCGGTATTTCGAGCTGTCTGAACCTTCTTGGGAGTACATAAATCACAGATGGATGTGTCAGGGATTTTAGCATCATGTGCGTCATGAAAAAATCCTTGCAGATCACATCCATGCCTGTCATCTGAAAACAACCGCGGTGACTGCAGACAAACGGATAGGTGCGTGTGATTTTTTGGTAAGGCATCACCGAAAAAAACTCATTCCGGTAATACTGATCTGTGACCGCTGTGTTCTTTTGTTTTGGAAAAAGAAACGTGCGCGTAATCGCAAATTTGATCTGTAAGACCGGAAGCGGCAGACATTTTTTATTGCTGATTGTTTCGATCAGTGCTGTCGTAGCGCCCTCCCTGACCACGTCATCCGCAAAACTGACTGTAATCACCAGACCCTTATCCCAGAAATATTTATATAGATAACTTTGTAAAAAGTACAGCAAGGCGCCGCATGCAAATGCAATCAGCAGCTTCATCTCCTACTCCATTCCTCGCTCGGCACTTCTATGGAAGCAAGTATCTCTGACAGCGGAGCCGTTTTCTGCTTCATCCCTTCCCCTGTATAGTAAATCATCCGATGTGCAAGCACCGGAACCGTCAGCTTCTTGATATCCTCCGGCAACACATAATCCCGCCCTTTTACAAGCGCATAAGCCTGCACTGCATGCAAAAGAGCCAACGTCCCCCTTGGGCTGACTCCAAGGGCGATGGCCGGATGCTTTCTGGTGGTCTGTATCAGCTGCACGATATATTGCTTTAGCTGGGCATGTACAAAAATCTCACGCGCTTGCGCCCGCAGTTGCAAAATGTCTTCCTTACTCGAAACAGCGGAAAGTTCCTCAAGCGGCTGCTCGTTTTGAAAACGGTCAATTAGCTTGAGTTCCTCTTCCGCTGTCGGAAACTCCATGGAAAGCTGCATTAGGAACCGATCAAGCTGTGCCTCCGGCAAAGGAAAGGTTCCGGCGGTTTCGATTGGATTCTGGGTCGCAATCACAACAAACGGCTCCGCCAATTTCCTTGTCACCGCATCGACCGTAACCTGACGCTCCTCCATTGCCTCCAGCAATGCCGACTGCGTCCTTGGCGTCGCCCGATTGATTTCGTCTGCCAAAAGGATGTTCGTCATCACCGGCCCCTCTACAAACTGGAACCGGCCTTCCTTTTGATTATAGACATTCAACCCAGTGATATCCGCAGGCAATAGATCAGGCGTAAACTGAATTCTCGAAAAGTCTGCATCAATGGAAGCCGCCAGAGTCTTTGCCAGCATTGTCTTGCCTGTTCCCGGCGTGTCCTCTAAAAGCACATGTCCGCCCGCAAGCAACGCTGTTAAAATCAGCTCAATTGTATCTTCTTTTCCAATAATAACCCTTTGAATATTCTCCTGTATTGCCAGCAGTTTCTCGTAATCCTCCCGAATCTCCATGCCGCCCTCCTCATAGGTTTTCAAAGTAGCTTCCGTTCTTATACATTTATTTTTATTATACGAAACTGAGAGCAATCTGACAAGTAGCTGTGTATTTTGCAAGGCATTTGTAAAAGGAATTTCCCAGCGTCATAATAGCTCTCATCTATGCACTAAAAAGCGGCATGACCTTTACGAGCCACACCGCTTTTTAAATCAATGCTTATGCAATTTTGCTCTTCGCAAGCTCCGCGAGTGTAGTAAATCCCTCCGCATCATTGACAGCCATTTCCGCAAGCATCTTTCTATTGATATCAACGCCGGCTTCCTTCAAACCATAAATCATTTTGCTATAAGACAAACCGTTCATCCTTGCAGCCGCATTGATACGCGCAATCCAAAGCTGTCTGAACTGACGCTTTCTCTCTTTTCTGCCTGCAAACGAGGAAGCCAAAGCTCTCATAACAGACTGCTTTGCCACTCTGTACTGCTTAGAACGTGCTCCTCTATAACCCTTTGCCAGCTTTAATACTTTATTATGCTTTCTTTTAGCGTTCATTCCGCCTTTAATTCTTGCCATTTCCTATTCCTCCTTAAGCGCTTCTTATAAATATGGGCAGATTTTCTTCATATTTGCTACGTTCGTAGCGTCCGTAATTGTTGCCTGTCTGAGATTTCTCTTAGTCTTAGCGGACTTCTTTGTTAAGATGTGGCGCTTATAGGCTTTATTTCTCTTTAATTTCCCCGTTCCGGTAACCTTGAAACGCTTTGCTGCTGATCTGTTTGTTTTAATTTTTGGCATAACATTAAATCCTCCTGATTTCAAAAATTTATGTGTATCCGCACAACATCTCTGCGGATACGTTTATTTTAACTGCACGGCCTGCAAATCATCTGTCTGTATCATTAGCTGCGCTTTTCAGTTAAAAACATCGTCATTGTCCTGCCCTCAACCTTTGGTGCCTTCTCAACAACCGCGATATCGGCAAGCGCTTCTGCAATATTTTCTAAAATATATCTGTGACTGTGCATATGCGCCATTTCACGTCCACGAAAACGAATGGTTACCTTGACTCTGTCACCCTTCTGAATAAACTTTCTTGCAGCACTAATTTTCGTGTTCAAATCATTGGTATCAATGTTTGGTGACATACGAACTTCCTTAATATCAATAACCTTTTGTTTCTTCTTTGATTCCTTATCCCTGCGCGTCTGCTCATACTTGAACTTCCCGTAATCTACAATTTTGCAGACAGGCGGCTTTGCCGTCGGCGCAATCTTCACAAGGTCAAGACCTGCATCCTCCGCAAGTTTCTGGGCATCCTTCACAGACATAATACCCAACTGTTCTCCTTCTTCCCCTACCACACGAACTTCCTTATCCCTGATCTGTTCGTTAATCATTAAATCGCTAATAACCTTACACCTCCATAATTGAAATAAAAAGTGGACAGCCATAGACCATCCACATACATACATTCATAAATTAAACTATGCGCATCCCCGCACATAAAGCATTTTCTTATGAACTCCCGGTAACGTCATCTCAAGTCCCGGGGTGAGAGTGGATACTCTACTTGTATTTGTGTGCCACATGACACTTCATTAATCTAACATATCCTTTATTTAATGTCAAGCCAAAAAATCATTTTCTTGTCCCTATTTTCTGGTCACTGCGCTACAAACGGCGGCAAATGCGCCAAAGCAGATGCCTACGACCGGAAAGACAATCCAGGAAATACGCCAGCCGTTAAAGGCGAAGCCCCATACGAAAAATACGGCAGCAGTCAGCGGCCATACGACAGAGGCAACGACTCCGATAATTTTATTTTCCCTTGCACGCTCCGGCGCATAGTCTTCGATCCCAAGTATCATCGTGTAAATATCCTTTTTTGCGACAACAGTTATGAAAAGGACTACGGCGACTGCGACCATCGTCAACAGGAGGCACAATCCATACATGTTGCCGTCATCGCCATCAGGCATAGCGGCGCTCATGACCAGCAATACCGCAGCACCTAAAATACAAAGCATCACGCCGATTGTCAACGCGAGAGAACTCGTCGGCAAATACGCTTCCATCTCTCTTGTCAGTCGATCTTTCAAAGGTTCTTCCACCCATACGCCCTTTTCCATATATTCATATTTTGAGAACCGGGTACCGGAAGTGATAAAAATACCGACAGCTGCCGCCACGCATAGTAAGAGCACGACAATTGGAATTACATTACCCATCTCCTCCGCCGAAGGGTGCACGATAATCTCCGGCAGCAGATGCGCGAGTAAGATCAGAGCCACGACGCCCATCATGATGATAAAGACGCCGATCGCCGTTTCCTTCAGCATACGCTGCTTCGCTGCCATATAATCCTCGACCTCCTGCTCGGTCACCTTCCTCAACCGGACGCCGGACTTGCAGACCCCTGCTTCATCCTCCCCTTCCTCTTTCCTTGTCTGTGCGGTTTCGTGCGTCTGCTTTGCAACACCAAGCTCCTTTAACAGCTCCTCCACATTGCCGAATTCCGCAATGACCGTACCGATCGCCTCGTTTTCCGACTTGCCGGCCGCTTTCAGTTCCCGGTATTTATCTTCCATATTGGCGGCCAGGTCGGCTTTTATTTTTTCAATCTGTGCGGTTTTTTCGATTGATGTGAACATCACATCCAAATAATTATAAATTGTCTCCACTTTTCTTCCCTCTCATGATTTTGACTTATTTTCGGCTTCTTTTTGATTAGTAATAAATTGATTGACGACCTCCTTTGTCAACTCCCATTCCTCGCACTTTTCCTGATAATAGTTCCTGCCTGCCCCCGTAATACGGTAGTAGGTCCGACGGCGTCCCGCCTCACTTTCCCGGCTGAAGGATTCGATAAAACCGTTTCCTTCCAATCTGCTGAAGGAGGAATACAGGGTCGTCTCCTTGATAATATACTTTTCCCTTGACAATTCTCTGATCTGTTTTGAAATTTCGTAACCGTAGGATTCCTTGTCAAGCAGCAGGTACAAAATGAGGATATCGTTATATCCTCTGATCACATCGCTGCTAATCAACTTCCCACCTCCCTTTCATTACTACGTCTGTCGTAGTATGTCTGTCGTAGTATACAATACCATGCATGAAGCCATTCGTCAATATATGGGACGAAAGTTGTTACAAATGTCATCTTCCCTAAACTTGAAAAGCACCGCCGAGACTCCATAAAAACAGTCTCTGTGGTGCTTTTCTAATAGAATTGCGAAAATAATTCTAATCTTTCAGCGGTATGCCCTTACCATCTACGTTGATGCTACCGGCAAGAATCATAATGCCTTCCACCAATCCCCAAATCGCGATACCCATCACAATAAAGGCGCCTATTACGAAGCAGCTCAGAAGCAGTCCGACAATAGAAACGCATAACTGTATTACGGCCTTTGACGTATATCCGAGATAAAAATTATGTACACCAAAACATCCAAAAAGGATACCAAGAATACCTGCAAGCGTTCTGGATTTACGCGGGTCATAGGTCTGCTGCTGGTATTGATATTGATTTTGACTGTTTGCGCCGCCATTCTGTGGAGCAGACGTGTTTGATGTGCTCTGTCGCTGACCGGAAGCCGCCTCAGCAGAAAGCTCATTTATGACCTCCGCCGCCTCGTTTGCCTGCTTCTCTTCCATATCTGCAGCGGATTTTCTCTCAACTGCCGTTCCGCATTCTATACAAAACTTTGCTCCCTCTGCTAATTCCTTTCCACATTGCTGACAAAATGCCATATTTGTTCCCTCCTTTATTTTCATATTTCTGTTTCTTTTATCATTATATTTATTATCATACATGCTTTTGAAGCGTTTTACACGTGTCAAATGTCATATTTTTATGTGTATTCTGCACTTCCTTACTTTCCCTTTAACTTTTCCGACAAAATTCATGCCACTC
>CAZBRY010000054.1:0-12562 GCA_964494285.1 uncultured Lachnospiraceae bacterium | reverse complement strand
TTTCCAAGCAAATCGGCATGCTAATGGCCCAGGGAAAAAGGGAAGAGGCTGAAGAGATAAAAGAGAAAGTGACCGCGAATTCGGAGCTCCTTGCAAAACTCGAGGAGCAGGAAGCCGAGCTGACAGAAAAGATCACAAGGATTATGATGACGCTGCCAAACATTATTGATTCCAGTGTGCCAATCGGCAGGAATGACGAGGAGAACGTGGAGGTAACCAAGTACGGTGAGCCGGCTGTTTTGAGCTTTGAGATTCCGTATCATACGGATATTATGGAGCGCTTTGACGGTATTGATTTAGATGGTGCGGGCAAAGTGGCCGGAAACGGATTTTATTATTTGATGGGAGATATTGCGAGACTGCATTCCGCGGTTATTTCTTATGCGCGGGATTTTATGATTGACAGGGGCTTTACTTATTGCATTCCTCCGTTTATGATTCGCAGCAATGTTGTGACAGGCGTTATGAGTTTTGCCGAGATGGATGCCATGATGTATAAAATTGAGGGTGAAGATCTGTATCTGATCGGTACGAGTGAGCATTCCATGATTGGAAAGTATATTGATACGATTATCCCAGAGGAGGAGCTTCCCAAGACTTTGACAAGCTATTCCCCGTGCTTCAGAAAAGAAAAGGGCGCGCATGGGATTGAGGAAAGAGGCGTATACCGGATTCATCAGTTTGAAAAGCAGGAGATGATCGTCGTATGCAAGCCGGAGGAAAGTATGCGGTGGTTTGATGTATTATGGCAGAACACGGTAGATCTGTTCCGTTCTATGGATATCCCGGTGAGGACGCTGGAATGTTGCTCTGGAGATTTAGCCGACCTTAAAGTAAAATCCTTCGATGTGGAGGCATGGTCGCCAAGACAGAAAAAGTACTTTGAAGTAGGAAGCTGCTCGAATTTAGGAGACGCGCAGGCGAGACGATTAAAAATCCGTGCAAATGGTGAAAATGGAAAATATTTCGCGCATACACTCAATAATACGGTTGTTGCGCCGCCGAGGATGCTCATTGCATTTTTAGAAAACAACCTGAACGAGGACGGCAGTGTCAACATCCCCAAAGTTTTAAGACCATATATGGGCAATAAGGAAAAGCTGATCCCTAAGCGTTGATGCACGATTTTTCTACCAGGCTATAAGCAATAAAAAAGATATCTCATTTCCGGTTGAGCGGGAGATATCTTTTTTGTTATTGTATTATGCGAAAACCGAGATGGATCCGCAGCATTGCTGGAAAAGCTGTAAAATTGAAGTGACGACCTGATGGCAGATTCGCACAATGTACATACAGTCCTCCTCAACAGAGTGTTTCATTTTCAAGTATTCCTCATGTGCCTTCTGAATAAAAGTAAACAGTGCCTGAGGGGTATCGAAGCAGGCGGGCTGCCTCTTATTCCGCTCCGCTTCGCCGCTGCGAATATATTTGCGCAAACTGAATTTCAGAGTCTTTTCGTAAATGCAATGATCTTTCAGACTGCCGTCATAAATCTCATTATGCGGAAAAGTAAAATAATCCGCCACATAATGGATAATCTGTCCCAAATCACGCATATAGGAACTGGAGTCACCATTGACAAAATCAGATTGCGTAGTCAATTTTAAGATGCGTTCTTTTACCATTTGGAATGTGCCGTCAAATTCGTGGCGTGTTGTTAAAAAAGAAGGCTTGCAGTCAGGTAGAATACTGCCGATATAAAAGGATCTGCGATGCTTGAAAAGATCACTTGTGTCCACATTGTTGACCAAATACATTGCTAATGAAATATGGGATTTTTTTCTCAATGGAATGCTCCTTTTCTGATTTTTCCGCTCCGTTTTTTATCATATATCAGAGATAGGACAAAGTCCAGTGAACATTTTGTGAAGAAATTGAAAAAAATTTGCAAACACGGATTCACAAACAGGAAGCGGCAGATTTTCATTGTAAATGTGTGTGAAATGGGGTAAAATAAACAGGAAATGCACTATCATTGCAGGAGAAGAGAACATGAGCTATTCTTATCTGCACCAAACACAATATTATGAGACGGATCAAATGGGTGTCATTCATCATTCCAATTATATTCGATGGTTTGAAGAGGCTCGTACGGCATTTCTAGAGGACATTGGCTATGCGTACGGTCGTCTGGAGCAGGAGGGCGTAATCAGCCCGGTATTGCATGTAGAATGCGAGTATCGGAAAATGGTACGTTTCGGGGACACGGTGCGCACGGAGGTTTCGGTTGAGAAATTTAACGGCATCAAGCTTGTAGTTGGTTATCGGATTTTTGATGTGAATACGGGTGAGCTTTGTACATCAGGCAGGACAAGCCACTGCTTCTTAAATAAAGAAGGCAGACCGATCTCAGTCAAAAGAGAAACGCCTGAATTTTATGAAGCGCTGTTTTCGGCGCTTTGAGAAGATGCAACCGTTCGATAAAAATAAAAGAGGAGAGGTGTTTATAAATGGAAGAGAGCGAAAAGCGATTGGCAGTTCTGATTGATTCTGAAAACATATCGACGAAGTATATCAAATATATTTTGGATGAAATTTCAAATTATGGTGTTGCGACGTATAAGCGGGCATATGGGGACTGGACAAGTCCGATTTCCTCGAGTTGGAAAGAAATTGTGTTAAAAAACTCGATCACGCCGATGCAGCAGTATGGATATACGCAAGGAAAAAATTCAACAGATTCAGCGATGATCATTGATGCGATGGATATTTTATATTCGGGAAAGGTGGACGGCTTCTGTATTGTATCGAGCGACAGTGATTTTACAAGGCTTGCATCAAGACTGCGTGAGGCGGGCATGCTGGTGATCGGCATGGGTGAAAAGAAGACCGTAGAGGCTTTCCGTACTTCGTGTACGCTATTCAAATATCTGGAGGTGCTGGCAGCAGAGGAGGAAGGGCAGTCTAACGGTATCAGCAGGAAAGACATTGAAGAGACAATTCTAAAAATCATTGCGGATAATGAAGCAAATGGAAAGGATACGACGGTTGGCGAGCTTGGTAATAAGATTAGCAATCGGCATGCTGATTTTGACGTTCGCAACTATGGCTATTCGAAGCTGTCCAAGTTTTTGGAGAGCGTGAAAGGGATTGCGCTGGCGCAGAAAGGGAAATCACTTCATGTTCATTTGACCGGTAGCGGCATTGCTAAGGAGCAGATTGAGACGATGGTTAATGACATTGTGAAAAAGGGGAAAAACCACACGATGTATTTATCTGAGCTAAAGCAGAAGCTCGAAAAAGAAATTCCGCACTTTAATATCAGGGATTATGAGTACAGTAAGTTTTCCCAGTTCATTAAGGATATGGATGGTCTGGTCGTAAAGAACAATATTGTCGAGCAAAAAAGTGAGCTCGGCATCGGGCACTGACAATAGAAAAATTCTAGAGAGGATGAAGGATGATGAACATTGCAATTTTAGGTGCGGGTGGAATCGCGAAAACGATGGCAACGACATTACAGCCGCTGAAGGGAGCCGAGTGCTATGCGGTAGCAGCAAGGGATATGAAGCGTGCGCAGGTATTTGCCGATAAATTTGGCTTCAAGAAGGCATATGGTTCTTATACGGAGATGCTGGCCGACGAAGATGTGGAGCTTGTGTATATTGCGACGCCGCATTCTCATCATTATGAGCATATTAAGCTGTGTCTTGAACATGGCAAGCATGTATTGTGTGAAAAGGCATTTACGGCAAATGCGAAGCAGGCCGAGGAAGTGCTTCGCATGGCGGAGGAAAAAGGGCTGCTTCTGACAGAAGCAATCTGGACGAGATACATGCCAATGCGCCAGATGATTGATGATATTATCAAGAGCGGCATCATCGGAAAGCCAACTTCTCTATCCGCGAATCTTGGCTATCCGCTAGAACATATCGAGCGAATGGTGAAACCGGAGCTTGCCGGAGGCGCGTTGCTTGATTTAGGTGTCTATGTGTTGAATTTTGCTTCGATGGTATTTGGAGACGAGATCGAGAGTATTTCCGCAACATGCATCAAGCTGGATTCCGGCGTAGATGCGCAGGAGACGATTATGCTGACCTATAAGGATGGCAGGATGGCGACGCTGTACGTGACGATGCTCGCACAAACCGACAGGCGCGGTATGGTTAACGGCACAAATGGCTATATTGAAATCGAGAATATCAATAACTATGAATCTGTCCGTGTATACAACCTTGAGCGGAAGGTTATTGCGGAGTATGCCGCACCGTGTCAGGTGACGGGTTATGAATATGAAGTTCTTTCGGCGATGCAGGCAATCCGTGAGGGCAGGATTGAATGTCCGGAAATGCCGCATATGGAAACGCTGCGCATGATGCGTCTGATGGACAGCATTCGTGTTGCATGGGATATCGAATATCCATTTGAAAAAGCGCCTGTTGTACCGGAGAGTGGGGAAGAAGAGCCTGCCGTATCTACTGAAAAAGACGAGACCGTGGTGGCTGATAAGGAGAGAGAAGCGTAACATGCGTGAAATAAATTTCTTATATTTCTTATCATAATTGCATTATATATAATAAGAAGGAACAGCACACATGACGGTATGGGCTGTTCCTTCTTTATGTGATAAATCTTATTTATCGGTATCGACTAAGCAATCGCATTAACAGCCTTCGTCATACGGGATATTTTTCTTGAAGAAGTGCTCTTATGATAAACGCCCTTTGATGTAGCCTTGCTGATTTCTGAAATTGCCTCGAGCAAAGCAGCATTAGCAGCTTCCTTATCGTTTGCGTCAATGGCAGCATAAACTTTCTTAATGTAAGTTTTCACCTTTGACTTAATTGCTTTGTTGCGCTCAGTCTTTCTCTCAATAACAAGAATTCTCTTCTTTGCTGATTTAATATTAGCCACGATTTATACCTCCTATTTCCACAGAGTAAGGATACGGATACATTCCGAACCCCGCATTTCATACCAAATCCGGACACGGACGCCTCAATATGAACATACTTCTATAGTTTAGTAGATGCTTTGTTTTCTGTCAATACCTTTTTCTTGATTTGTATAAATTAATTCAACACGTGCATACTATAACCAGTTAATGCCGAAAAGATTGGAATGATGTTGGAAAGGAAGGAACAGAGCCGTGGGAGAGTTTCGGATTAGAACCGATTTGGCACTTGAGGCGAGAGAAAGTATCGGCGAAGGAGCCGAGGAGGTTCGGGGAGTCGAGGTCGAAGAGGACTACGATGAGAAGACGCAAATCAAGGTGACAAGAGTAAAAATTCTGACCAAAAATGGTGCGAAAGAGCTTGGGAAACCGCCCGGAACCTATATTACGATGGAGGCGCCCAACATGTCGGAGCCGGATGAGGATTACCATCGGGAAATTTCGAGTGAGCTTGCGAAACTAATTCGGCAGATTGCGCCTCAAACAGGGGTCTTGGAAACCGGGAAGTGACACCAGATGCGCTCGGTCCGCATGTAATCGGAAATCTGCTGATCACCCGTCATATTATTAACGAATATGGAAAAGCGGCCTATTCTTCAGAAAGTGTCCATGCCGTCAGCGGCATTGTACCGGGTGTTATGGCTCAGACCGGTATGGAAGCGGCGGAAATCATTAAGGGAGTAATTGAACAGACGAAGCCCTCCCTCGTGATTGCAATTGATGCACTGGCGGCCAGGAGTACAAAACGGCTGAATCGTACGATTCAGATTACGGATACAGGCATTCATCCCGGCTCCGGTGTTGGAAATCACCGGAATGCGATCACGGAAGAAAGTCTTGGTGTTCCAGTCATAGCGATTGGTGTTCCGACCGTAGTCGATGCGGCTACCATTGTCAACGATGCAATTGAGAACCTGGTCAATGTGATGTCGGATTTGAACAATATGTATGTGACCCCAAAGGATATTGACGAGACGATCAAGCGCCTTGGGTTCACGATATCCGAGGCATTAAACATTGCTCTCCACACATAACTTGCAAAGGACAGGCATATAATTTATAGGAGTACCTTGATGCGCGCGGAAACCGGACAGCGGGTGCTGATAGGAGGGATATGCGGTGAGATGGCGTCGGAAACAAAAATACAAAATTGTCGGATATGCCGCAGGCATCTTTTTTGCCGCATGCTTGGGCAGACTCTATTATTTGCATCGTTCTTCGGTAGAGATCAAAGAAGAGAGAGCGTTTGGCACATATATTTCTGATAGATTGCAAGGGCAGATATTGAAAACATATCTGCCTTCTTTCAGTTATGTGGTAGAAAGTGATTCGGACGAATCTGACTTTATGGAACGTGTTCTTGTCAATCATGTTCCGATTATGCGCTATATCAAAACACAGGCGGCCTATGAGACGGAAACGGAAGATTCGGAAACGTATTACCGAATTTTGGAGCAGGAAGCCAACGATGAAAATGAGAATGCAGCTCTTTGGGAAGCACTGTTGAATGAAAATGAGACAGTGGAAGAGGAAAAACCTGTGGTGCCTGAGGAAGCACAGGCGCTTTTGCCCGACAGCGAAATGCCGACCATCACAAGTGAGGTGAGTCTTGAAGATCTAAAGAATTACAGCACACTTGTCAAGGAATTTTATGCAATTGATAAGACAACCTATATTGGTGAGGATCAGCTAAATGTGGAAAACCTAATGAGTAAAGATGTTTCCCTGCCAATTAATGAGGGAAAGGAACGCGGAAGTATTTTGATTTATCATACGCATTCCCAGGAAGGGTATCTTGACAGTGTAGAGGGAGACCTTTCCAGTAGTTGGAGTGGGGGAACGTTTAGGAGAACTGCTGCGCGGCTACGGTTACACTGTCATTCATGATACGGGCGTCTATGATTTAAAAAGGGATTATGCTTATGCACAGGCGGGAGAAGCATTGGAGCAAATTCTTGCGCAGCATCCAGAAATAGAAGTTGTAATCGATGTACATAGGGACGGCGTCAGCAATGAACGCAGGCTTGTCAGTGAAGTGGATGGTAAGCAGATGGCGCAGTTTATGTTTTTCAATGGATTGAGCAGGACGACGACGCTCGGTGATATTGCCGATCTGCCCAATGCGTATGTCGACGAAAATCTCGCTTTCGCTTTTCAACTCCAGCTAAAGGCACGTGAATATTACCCGAATCTAGCAAGAAAAATCTATTTAAAGGGGTATCGTTACAATATGCATTACTGTCCGAAGAGTCTGCTTGTCGAGGTTGGAGCCCAGACCAACACGTTGGAAGAAGCGCTTGCTTCCATGGATCCTCTCGCAAGAATACTGGATATGGTCCTCACCCCGACGGAGGACGAATAAAGGGAAATTCTATTGCAATATTTGCCCTGTACATTTATACTATACAAGTGAACAAAAAGCTTGTTACTGAGGAGAAACGGATGGATCAGAGTAAAATCAGAAATTTTTGTATTATTGCGCATATTGACCATGGAAAGTCTACGTTGGCAGATCGCATCATAGAGCGTACGGGACTTTTGACGAGCCGTGAGATGCAGGCGCAGATATTAGATAATATGGATTTGGAGAGAGAGCGTGGGATCACGATAAAATCTCAGGCAGTCCGTACGATTTATAGAGCTGAGAATGGTGAGGAATATGTTTTTAATTTGATTGATACGCCGGGGCATGTTGATTTTAATTACGAGGTCAGCAGAAGTCTTGCGGCCTGTGACGGGGCGATCCTTGTCGTTGACGCGGCGCAGGGGATTGAGGCGCAGACACTTGCCAATGTCTATCTCGCGCTTGATCATGATTTGGACGTGTTTCCGGTGATCAATAAAATCGATTTGCCGGGTGCAGAGCCGGATCGTGTGGTAGAAGAAATCGAAGACATTATAGGGATCGAGGCGCAGGATGCACCGCGAATTTCCGCCAAGAATGGAATTGGCATTGAAGAAGTGCTTGAGCAGGTCGTCTCTAAAATACCGGCACCGAAGGGAGATCCGGGGGCACCATTAAAGGCGCTCATTTTTGATTCAATTTATGATTCGTACAAGGGTGTTATTATCTTCTGCCGGATCATGGAGGGGCGGGTTACAAAGGGAACGCAGATTAAGATGATGGCTACAAATGCGAAAGAGGAGGTCGTTGAGGTCGGCTATTTTGGAGCCGGGCAATTTATTCCCTGTGACGAACTTTCTGCGGGCATGGTGGGCTATATCACCGCCAGCATCAAAAATGTCCGAGATACGGCGGTGGGTGATACAGTAACAGACGCGGAGCATTCGTGCACCGAAGCGCTGCCGGGCTATAAAAAGGTACTGTCAATGGTATATTGCGGCATGTATCCGGCAGATGGTGCAGAATATCCGGATTTGAGAGACGCGCTTGAAAAGCTGCAGTTAAATGATGCTTCCCTAAATTATGAGCCGGAGACATCCGCGGCACTTGGCTTTGGCTTTCGTTGTGGGTTTTTGGGGCTGCTGCATCTGGAGGTGATTCAGGAGCGGCTGGAGCGGGAGTACAATCTCGATCTTGTGACAACAGCACCAAGTGTTATTTATAAAGTGCACAAAACAAACGGTGAGACGATAGATCTGACCAATCCGACGAATCTGCCGGATCCTTCAGAAATCGAGTACATGGAGGAACCGATTGTCAGTGCGGAAATCATGGTTACTACGGAATTTTTAGGCTCGATCATGGAACTGTGTCAGGAACGCAGAGGGCAGTACCTTGGCATGGAATATATGGAAGAAAAACGAGCTCTTTTAAAGTATGATCTTCCGCTCAATGAAATTATATATGACTTTTTCGATGCACTCAAATCCCGATCGCGCGGTTATGCATCATTTGACTATGATATCAAGGGCTATGAGCGTTCGGAGCTTGTGAAGCTGGACATTCTCATTAATCGGGAAGAAGTCGATGCGCTTTCTTTTATTGTGCATGCGGATAGTGCCTATGAACGGGGCAGGAGGATCTGTGAAAAGATGAAGGACGAAATCCCGAGGCATTTATTTGAGATTCCGATTCAGGCTGCGATCGGCAGCAAAATCATAGCGAGAGAGACCGTAAAGGCGATGCGTAAGGATGTGCTTGCGAAATGTTATGGCGGTGACATCACGCGTAAACGTAAGCTGCTGGAAAAGCAGAAGGAAGGCAAGAAGCGGATGCGCCAGATCGGAAATGTGGAGATTCCGCAGAAAGCATTTATGAGCGTTTTAAAACTCGATGATAAAAAATAAAAACAGCGCGATTACAGCGCAACAGAAGGGAATGAAACATGAAAGCTGAGAAAAACATACTTGGAATTTATGTGCACATTCCTTTTTGTGTGCAAAAATGTAAGTATTGTGATTTTCTGTCTTTTTCCTGTGATACGAAAACGATGGAGGTCTATGCGGATGCCTTGTGCAGAGAAGCTGAAAGCTTATCCGAGAAATATCCCCCGCTGCGTGAAAGGGGATCAACAGTTCAGGATTATGTTGTTTCGACCATTTACTTTGGCGGCGGAACGCCGAGCCTTTTTCCCCCTGCGTTGCTGAGTAGAATATTATGTAAACTTAAAGGTATATTTGTAATTGATCCAAAAGCAGAAATTACATTGGAAGCAAATCCGGGCACGCTGACAAAGAAAAAGCTGGCGGCATACTATGCGATGGGGATCAATCGCCTGAGTATAGGCCTTCAATCGGCAGAGGAAGAGGAATTAAAGCTGCTGGGCAGGATCCATACATGGGAGACCTTTCGAGAAAACTATGAAGCAGCAAGAGAAGCTGGATTTAGTAATATCAACATTGATCTGATGACAGCACTTCCCGGACAGACAAAGGAGAAGCTTGCGCGCACGCTTGAAAAGGTGCTCCCCCTGAAACCGGAGCATATCTCCGCGTATAGCCTGATCCTTGAGGAGGGCACCCCCTTTTATGAAACCTATGGGGGAGATTGCACGGCACTTCCGGATGAAGACACCGAGCGTGCTCTTTACTATTTCATGCGCGATCTGCTTGTAAAAAACGGTTATTTTCATTATGAGATTTCTAATTTTGCGAGGCCGGGTTACGAAAGCCGGCATAACAGCGCTTATTGGAAAAGACAGAATTATATCGGACTGGGACTTGGTGCATCCTCGTTGTTTCATCAGGTACGATATCGCAATGAAGGGGTGCTTTCGAACTACATTGGTAACCCGTGGAAAATAGGAGAACAGCTGTCGATCAAGAAGACAGAGCAGATGGAGGAGTTTTTGTTTCTAGGTCTGCGTCTTTTGCGCGGCGTCAGCGCGGCGGAATTTTATGAAACCTTTTCTGTTTCTTTATTCGGACGGTATGGCGATACAATCGAAAAACTTTTAAAGGAAGACCTGCTTTGCAGGAAAAATGAACGCTTTGCATTGACGGATCGGGGGATCGATTACGGAAATTACGTGTTTTCGACTTTTCTTTTCGAGTAGTAGGGAAAAAATAAAATAATTTGATAAGTTGTCGATAAAATGACGAAAAACATTGTTATTTTGTCGATTTTTTCGTATACTATAGATACAGTTGGTAAAATGTTGAAAAAATGCGTGGGGAGAAGGGAAGAGCCAATATGCATAAATTCAGTGAAGATTTATTTTGGAATGCGATTGATCTGAACGAGACGATCGTATTTGAATATGATGTTCGGGAGGACGTGATCGGCTTTTCGGAAAATTTAAAAAAATATATTCCGATGTCATTTCATATTTCCGCATTTGCCGAAAGAATTGATACACATGGAAAAATTCATCAGAAGGATATTAAGAAGGCAATCGCTTTTTTTACTTTGCCGAACGATGCGGACAAGATTCGTATGGAGTATATCCGTTTCCTCGATTTCAACGGGGATTTTCGCTGGTACCAGATCAAGGGAAGAATGGAAACTGCAAAAGACGGTACGCCGGTACTGTTATATGGCACGATGGCATATATTGATGATGAGACAAAGCAGCGCCGGGAGGAGGAAGCTCAGACGAGAGACGAGCTGACTCGCCTCTTAACAAAAGATGCGATGTTTCGAAGCATCGAAGATTATCTCAAAATGATTCCCAAAGATGTTATTTCGGATTTGTTCATCATTGATATTGACGACTTTCTGGAATGGCGTGAGATGTATGGCAGTATTGACAGCGAAGGCGTTCTTGTGGAGATTTCCCGAATATTAAAGAGGGCATTTCGCGGCTTGGATCTGATTGGAAGAGTTGGCGAAGACCGATTTGCAGTTTTTATGAAGGGGGTACATACTGCAGGAATTCTGCTTGAACGGGCGTCCTACGTGCGCCAGACCATAAAGGAGGTTTGGAGCGATTTTGAAAATATCGGAGGTTTGACGGTCAGCATCGGTATTTCTGTGATGCATGCGAAGGATGCCACGATGGATAAGCTGTATGCCCGCGCATTGTCCGCCTTGGACGATGCTAAGAAATCGGGCAGGGACACCTACGTGCTGTACACGAGTGAAATGGAACGGATGGACACTTCGATCAATCCGATTCTGTCCACAAAGGAAATGGAGCTGATCCGCAATATCCTTGATCCTATGTGCACATGGGCTTATGCGGTAGATGAAAATTACCAGCTTCTCTACCAGAATGATGCGCTGAAAAAACGGCAGGAAAATGGAAACAGCGGGCTTTGCTACATACAGAATAAGGGCTATAGCGAGCCGTGCTCGGATTGCCCGCTTCGTTTGATTGATAAAAAAATGGATTCACTGGATTCCGTCATTTATTCAGCGGAGCTGCGTACGACTGTGCCGGTTCGTACGACAAGAATTGTAATGCGAAACGGAAAAAGTATTTACCTGATCGCTTCCGTCAAAGAAAATATTGAATCTCAGATCAAACAGGTAAATGAAAGTGAAAAGCGGGTGGAGGAAGCCCTTTATGAGATGCAGGATATCATGTGGGATGTCAATGTTTCCAAAAACATGTGTGTTCGTATGAAGGAAAAGAACATAAAAAGTGTCATGGATCTGCGCATCGAAAATTGGAAGTGGCTCAGGGGATATTATGCGGAGAATATTGTCTATGTGGAGGACCAAAACGCGTTTTTTGAGGTGACTGACCCCAAATATCTAAAGCAGGCTGTTCGTGCTGGGAAATCTATCCTCTGCCGTGAAGTGCGCTTGAAGAATATGAGGGATGAATACGAGTGGTATGGCGTCTATTCTGTTTTTTTAGATCAAACCAACGAAAAGGCAGACAATGAAGCGGAAGACCGGGTAAAGGACGAGGAGGAGAGGGACGATTTCCGTGTCATGATCACATGCTTAAATGTCAATGAATATAAGCGCCGCAGTCTGGAGGATGTAGAAACAAAAATCAAATACGAGATCATGAAGCAGAAGAGTACAATTCTTAAGGAAATGGCACTCAATTATGAACGCCATGAGAACGTCAATGAGATGATTGGTATTCTTGTCTATGAATATCAGGTATCGGATGCGAGTTATTATCTCTGTTCGATGTTTGATGAAGTATTTGCGGTCTATAAAAAGGAGTTGACGAATGAATGGTCGCTGCTTGACAGCCTGTGTTGCCATCCGGATGATCAAGAGAATTTCGACCGATTTAAGGAAGCGATCAAAACAACAAGACAGACACAAAAAACGACAGTTCGCCTATATAATAAATACCAGGT
>CAZBRY010000053.1:0-12583 GCA_964494285.1 uncultured Lachnospiraceae bacterium | reverse complement strand
AATACATCACTGGATATGATTGTCATGTAACTCATAATTCGAATATGGAGGGAGAAGGTTGAAAAAAATAGTAAAGATTATCCATTCCCATAAGGGCATAGCAAACAAACCATCTTTCGGTGGTCAAAAAAATTGAATATGTAGACAAATTAAGGCTATTAAGTAGCTGACCTGATTTTATAACCTTGGTATTGTGCCATTATGATTGCTTGTTCCACTGTGATTTCACGCTCTACAGGAAGAACATCCGATTTCCGATAAAGTTCTGCATTATAGGGTTCTTTCTTCTTCAGCATGTTGTATAATGCTGTTAGAAGCATTCTCGCAATTGCGATGATTGCCTTCTTGTGACCGCGGCGTTTTCTGATACGCAGGTAGCGGTTGCGAATTTCTGGGTGTTTTTCACTTGTGACGACAGCGTTTGCACACTGTACTAAAAGTGGTTTGATGTAGCACCCGGCTTTGGAAACCCGGACAGATTTTTTCTTCCCTGCACTTTCGTTGTTGGTAGGTGTAAGCCCTGCCCATGAGCACAAGTGTTTCGCTGAAGGAAAAGCCTCCATGTTCACTCCGATTTCGGAGATAATGCCAACAGCAGTGAAGGTGTTCTTGAGCCCAGGAGCGGTTAGGATTAGGTCGAGTTCTTGCTGATAGGGACCAGCGAGCGCAAGAATCAGTTCTTCTAACTCTGCTTTCCGGGATTCCAAATCCTCAAAGTGTTTTTTGATAATCTTTAGTTTACCAGCTTGTTCGGGGGTGATGTAGCCATCAACAGCGAGTTCCAAATCGGAAATTTTTCCTTTCATGGAACCATGAACTAAAGGTGCGATATCAAAAGAAGTATCAAGAGGATTAGAAAGAATCTTATCCAGAATTCTCTGAGAACTTTTGCCAAACGTGTCCGAGACAACGCTCGCCAACTGAATGTTGGAGACCGTGAGACAGTTTTGCAGTCGGTTCTTCTCACTGGACTTGAAGCAGGTTAGTTTGAAACGATAGCGCATCAGATCGCGAAGTTGTCTGATATCAGCAGGAGGCATAAAGCTACCGGCAACAAGATCATGCTTAAACAGGTCAGCAATCCATTTGGCATCTTTCTTGTCCGTTTTCTTACCACGAATAGCCTTAACATACTTTGGATGAGCAAGGACGATAGAACATCCCTTTTCAAGGATGTTGTAAACCGGATGCCAATATTTCCCGGTAGACTCCATGCAGACATCCTTACAATTGTGTAAAAGCAGCCAATGTAACAGCTCTTTCAATCCTTTCGTGAAGGTGGAAAAGCGTTGACTCTTGTAGGTGGTAACACCTTGGTTGTTAGTTGTGGCAATACAAGCCACTACAAAAGTCTTGTGGACATCGATGCCACAACAGATTTTGTACACGATTTTCAGAGCCATAGGGACTCCTTTCTGAGCAGTAAGCTCAATAGAATTATAGGGAGAAGCGGCATTGACTGAACGCCTAAGCCATAAACGAGATAGTTTATACAAAGATAAGGTTACGTGCTCGAAGCGACACTTATTTGTGCTTGAAAAGGCGGACTACACATATATTTATGCGGTCATCCGGCAAGCCGGACAGCCCACTCACCTCCCCGTGATTTGTAGTGTACCGAGTTCCCTATATAACAATTATAAAAAGAAAATCGCCAAGGGCAACGTTTTTCATAACGTTTTGTGCCTTGAGCGAATGCGAAAGGAATGGAAATATTTATGAAGAAATTTTTCGACGAATTTAAAGCATTTGCGCTTCAGGGGAATGTAATGAATCTGGCAGTGGGCATTATCATCGGAGCCGCCTTCCAAGAAATTGTAACCTCGCTAACCAACAATATCCTCTCGCCCCTGATAGGGCTACTCACCAGACAGAATTTTGATTCATTGCAAATTGAGGTTCTTGGAACCACATTGCAATACGGCGCTTTCATTACTGCCATTATCAATTTCCTTATTATGGCTTTTGTTGTTTTTATCCTAATCAGGGGGATGAACAAATTATTTTTCCGGAGTGAAGAGACGACCGATGAAATACCGACAGAAAAAAGTTGTCCGTTTTGTTTTACTAAAATTCATGTTGACGCCACCCGTTGCCCCGCCTGCACTTCACATCTGGATGAGCCTTAATTCAACTCATGAGTTGTAGTAATTCTGAGAATATTTGAGGAATCGAGAAAATGAAACACCGACTAACCATCTATCTAAAAGAAATTGACCGTATTTTGGCGGAGGAAGAGCAAGAAAGGGATTATGAGGAGCTGGCTCGGGAGCATTTGGTTCAGATCGGATTTTTTATGCATGACGTTGACTTTTGGATTATTGGCGTTTGCGACTTTTTTTGTGCTTCTATTTCAATTTTCAGTTGGACTGCTCGTGCTATTTGCGGCACTGCTCGTTTTGCTCATTCCCTATATTGCACATTATTATTTGCTAGAAAACGGAGTGCAGAAAATGTATCAGCAGTATGATAAAATCAAACAAATCTATCTTCGGAGTAAACAGCATGATTCAGGCAAATCAACAATTAGAAAAATATGAGATCCTCAAAAAACAATTTGGATATGATTCCTTTCGTGAAGGGCAGGAAAGCTTGATCGACAGCATTCTTGTGGGCCGGGATGTGCTCGGCATTATGCCGACGGGTGCGGGGAAATCGCTCTGCTACCAGATTCCGGCGCTGCTGCTTCCGGGGATCACGCTTGTCGTATCGCCGCTGATATCTCTGATGAAGGATCAGGTGCAGGCACTAAATGAGGCGGGTGTCCATGCGGCGTTTATCAACAGCTCCCTGTCGGAGGGCCAGATTTTAAAGGCGCTTCAGTTGGCGGAGCGGGGACGATATCAAATTATTTACGTGGCGCCGGAGCGTTTGGAGACGGCGTCTTTTCTGCGCTTTGCGAAAAGCGTCATGATTTCGATGCTCACGGTCGACGAGGCGCACTGTATTTCGCAGTGGGGCCAGGATTTCCGTCCAAGCTATTTAAAAATCGTGGAATTTATTAAGGAACTTCCACAGCGCCCGGTCATCAGCGCGTTTACGGCGACTGCGACGCAGACGGTCAGGGAGGATATCATTTGTGTGCTCGGGCTGAAAAGGCCGGCGCTGCTCGTGACCGGCTTTGACAGAAAAAATCTGTATTTTTCGGTGGAGCGTCCGAAGAAAAAGGACGCGGCGGTGCTCGCCTATGTAAACGACCATAGGAGGGAAAGCGGCATCATTTACTGTGCGACGAGAAAAAACGTGGAAGCGGTTTATGAGCTGCTGCTGCGCGAAGGGATCCCCGTCGTGCGGTATCATGCGGGGCTTGGCAGCGAGGAGCGCATGCACAATCAGGAGGATTTTATTTACGACCGGATGCCCGTTGTTGTGGCGACAAATGCGTTTGGAATGGGCATTGATAAATCGAATGTCCGCTATGTTCTCCATTATAATATGCCGCAAAGCTTGGAAAACTATTATCAGGAGGCAGGACGCGCGGGCAGAGACGGCGCGCCGGGAGAATGTGTGCTGTTCTATTCGCCTCAGGATGTGATGATTAACCGCTTTTTGATCGAAAATAAAGAACAGAATGCGGAAGCGGATAGAGAGGATTTGGATGCGGTCCGTGAGCGGGACGAAGAACGGCTGCGGACAATGATAGCTTACTGCACGGGAACGGAGTGTCTGCGCGAATATATTTTGCATTATTTTGGTGAAAAAGAGGCGACTCCCTGCGGAAACTGCTCGAACTGCCGGCAGGAATTTGAGCGGCAGGACGTTACGGAGGAGGCAAGGCAGATCATAACGTGCCTGTTGGAATGCAGACAGCGCTACGGCGTCAACGTTATCGTCGGGATTTTAATCGGAAGCAATACGGCGAAGCTGCGGGAATACGGCGTGCAGACGTTAAACAGCTACGGCAGTTTGAAATCGTGCGGCGAGGGCAGGCTCAAGCAGATCATCGGGCAACTGATTCTGGACGGAGTTTTCTTTCAGACGAAGGACAAATATGCGTTGTTAAAGCTGCAGCCCGATGCAAAGGATATTTTTGAAGGAAACCGGAGTGTGGAGATCAAGGTGCCGAAAAAGTCCGCGATGTTGGAAACCGAGGCTTCCCCGCGCAGAAGGAGCAAAAAGACGGATGTGCTCGATACGGGCGGATATTCGCTGTTTGAAAAGCTCCGGGAGCTGCGTCTTACGATTGCAAGGGAAGAAAAGGTGCCGCCTTATATTATTTTTTCGGATAAGACACTGGTGGATATGTGCGCAAAGCGTCCTGCGAACAAGGAGGAAATGTTAGCGGTGACCGGCGTCGGGGAAAATAAATTTGCGAGGTACGGGGAACGGTTCCTTGCGTGTTTGGACAGTGAAAGGACAGGGGCATGACTATGGACGAATCGCTAAAAAAGGAAAAAGAGATCAAGGAAATCATCGAAGCCCAGCGAGCATTTTTTACGGGCGGGCGAACGCGGGAGGTCGCGTTTCGAATTGTCGCGCTCAAACGGTTAAAGGTCGCCATCATCAAAAAGCAGGATGAAATCTACGAAGCGCTTAAGACGGATCTTGGGAAGAGTGAATTTGAAAGCCATATGTGCGAGGTGGGACTTGCGCTGAGCGAGCTTTCCTATATGATCGCGCACACGGCGCGGTTTGCAGCGGAAAAAACAGTGCCGACACCGCTTGCGCAGTTCGCCTCGAGAAGCTATACGTTGCCTGCGCCTTACGGGACTGTGCTGATCATCAGTCCATGGAACTACCCGTTTTTGCTGACGGTCGGCCCGCTCATCGATGCGCTTGCCGCAGGCAATACGGCTGTGTTGAAGCCAAGCGCCTACTCATCGGCAACGAGCGCCGTGATCGCTTCTCTGATCAGGGAATGCTTTCCGAGGAAGTATGTGGCGGTCGTCGAAGGCGGAAGAGCGGAAAATACGTGTCTGCTTGAGCAGAAATTTGATTATATGTTTTTTACAGGAAGCCGGTCGGTTGGCCAGGAAGTGATGCGCAGGGCGGCGGAGCATTTGACGCCGGTCACGCTGGAGCTTGGTGGCAAAAGTCCGTGCATTGTCGACGAGACGGCAAATATCGAACTGGCCGCACGGCGCATCGTTTTTGGCAAGTATTTGAATTGCGGCCAGACGTGCGTCGCACCCGATTATGTATATTGCAGAGAGGAGCTGCTGGAAGAACTGACGGCGGCGATCAGAAACGAAATCGTCCGGCAGTACGGGGAAGCGCCGCTTACGAATGGCAATTACGGGAAAATCATCAATGAGAAGCATTTCGACCGCTTAAGGCGACTCATTGATCCTGAAAAAACCATATATGGCGGAGCTTTCGACGGGCAGACGCTTAAACTCGAGCCGACCGTGATGACGTCCGTCACCTGGGAGGACGCCGTCATGCAGGAGGAGATTTTTGGCCCCGTTTTGCCGATTCTGACGTTTCGGGATATCGATGAGGTAATTGCAGCAGTAAATGCACATGCGCACCCGCTCGCGCTGTATTTGTTTTCCGAAAATAAAAAGACGGTCAAAAAGGTATTTGCATCATGCGGCTTTGGAGGCGGCTGCGTCAACGATACGATTATCCATCTGGCGACTTCTGAAATGGGCTTTGGCGGCGTGGGTGAGAGCGGTATGGGAGCTTACCACGGGCAGGTCGGTTTTCGAACCTTTTCCCACTACAGGAGCATTGTCGATAAGAAAACGTGGCTTGATCTGCCTATGCGGTATCAGCCGTATACAAAGGCGAATGAAAGACTGGTCCGTTTGTTTTTGAAATGAAAAGCGAGACAATTGTATAGAAAACGCTATGCTAAATGTTAGCATTTTTAAAAAGGGACATTACATTTGTAATGTCTTTTTTCTTACAATCGGTAGATGTGCGCGGAAAACCCTTCGGCTACAATAGCATTGTAACCAACAATCAATTCTAATTTTTAGGGAGGAAAAAGCAGTGAAGAAAAAAATTTTGAGCGCAATCTTATGTGTAAGCATGATGGCAGCCCTTTTAGCAGGATGCGGAAGCGCACCGGCAGCTACGAGCGAGGCGGCTCCGGCAGAGACTAAGGAGGCGCCTCCGGCAGAAGCAGCAGAGGACAGCGCAGAGGAAGCGGTAGAGCAGGCGGAGGCGACTCTGGGAGAAAGACCGGAAGGCGGCTATACCTTCGGCTATACATGTATGGATGGAACCAACCCGTTCTTTGTTATTCTGGAAAAGACGATCAGGGATAAGGTGGAAGCAAACGGCGATACGCTCATTTCTACCGACCCGGCAAACGATGTTTCCCTTCAGATCACACAGATCGAGGATATGATCACACAGGGGATCGATGCGATCTTCTTGAACCCGGCAGAAGCGGAAGGTATCCTTCCCGCTCTGGATATGCTCAAGGAAGCAGGCATTCCGATCATTAACTTTGACACGGAAGTAGCGGATCTTTCCTATGTAACCTCCTATGCAGGCTCCGATAACTACAACGCAGGCAAGGTATGCGGCGAGGATCTTGTAGCAAAATGTCCGGACGGCGGCGACATCATCGTGTTGGATTCTCCTACGATGAACTCCGTAGTTGACAGAACAAACGGCTTCCTGGAGGCAATTGAAGGACACGGTTTTAACATTGTTGCACAGCAGGATGCGAAGGGAAATCTGGAGCAGGCGATGGGTATTGCAGAAGATTTATTACAGGCACACGGTGATGTCGTAGCGATTTTCGGTGGAAATGATCCGACAGCGCTCGGCGCACTTGCGGCAGCTAACGCAGCCGGCATTACGGATTGCAAGATCTACGGCGTAGACGGCTCTCCTGATATCAAAGCGGAGCTCGCTTCCGGCGAATCCCTAATCGAAGGTACCGGCGCGCAGTCCCCGATCGGCATCGCGGAAAAATCGGTAGAGATTATGTATAAGGTAATGGCAGGCGAGTCCGTGGATGACAGATATCCGGTAGAAACTTTCCTGATCACCGCAGACAATGTAGCTGATTACGGAACGGATGGATGGCAATAATAAATAAAGCAGCATAGTAAATTAGCTATATGCGCAAATATCGAGCCGGAGGCGGAGCAGACCGTCTCCGGCAGATATTGCGGCAGCCGGATAGGAACGAGGATTCAATCAGAAAGAATGAGCAGGTGATAGCTTGAGCGAGAATATTTTATTAGAAATGAAAAATGTCCATAAGACATTTCCCGGCGTCAATGCGCTGCAGGCCGTCGATTTTCAATTGAAAAAGGGAGAGGTTCACGCTCTTCTCGGAGAGAACGGCGCGGGAAAATCCACGCTGATCAAAGTGCTTGGCGGCATTTATACGGCAAACGAGGGAGAAATTTTTATTCATGGAAAAAAAGTGCTGATCGACAGCGTCAAGGCCGCTCAGGAAAACGGGATATCCATTATTCATCAGGAACTCGTGTTAGTGCCGCATATGACCGTTGCCGAAAACATTTTTCTCGGAAGAGAGCAGGGAAGGTACCAGCTTGTAAATCACAAAAGAATGAATCAGGAGGCGCAGGCACTGTTAGATACCTACGATATGCACATCGACGCGGCGACGCTTGTCGGAAAACTGACGATCGCGCAGCAGCAGATGGTGGAGATCGTAAAGGCGATTTCTTTCCATTCTCAAATACTTGTTATGGATGAACCGACGTCCTCTATATCGGATAAGGAAGTGAGTTTCCTGTTTGAGACGATGCGCATGTTGACAAAAAAAGGCGTAGGCATCATTTACATTTCCCATAAAATGAGCGAGCTGGAGGAAATCTGTGACCGGGTGACCGTCATGCGGGACGGCATGTGTGTCGGAACAGAGGTCGTAAAGGAAACGACAAAGGATAAACTGATCGCGATGATGGTGGGCAGGGAGCTAAACCATTATTATACGAGGGATTACCAGAAGCCGGGCGAGATTTTCCTAAAATGTGAGGAGATTGCGGACGACAATATGGCCAAGGGCGCCAGCTTTGAAGTACGAAAGGGTGAGATCGTAGGCTTCGCGGGACTGGTAGGCGCAGGAAGAAGCGAAGTGATGAAATGTATCTTCGGTTTGACCCCGAACGCGACGGGAACTATTTATATAGAAGGAAAAAAGACGGAAATCAAATCCCCGGTCGAGGCGTTAAAGCACGGGATCAGTCTTGTGCCGGAAAACCGCAAGGAAGAAGGACTTTATCTCGTACAGAGCGTGCGGTACAATTCCACGATCGAGGTGCTTAGCGAGTTTATCAGGGGTATTTTTGTGAACCAGCAAAAAGAGGCAGAAATTACCCAGAAATATATTGATATTATGTCGACAAAAACGCCTTCGCAGGAACAGAAAATAGGAAATCTGTCCGGCGGCAACCAGCAAAAGGTGATGATCGGCAGATGGCTGGCGGCAAATCCAAGGCTGCTGATTCTGGATGAGCCGACGAGAGGCGTGGATGTCGGAGCAAAGTCTGAAATCTATGCGATCATGAACCAGCTTGTAAAGGAAGGGATATCCATCATTATGATTTCTTCAGAGCTTCCGGAAATCATCAATATGAGTGACAGGGTTTATGTAATGAATGACGGCAGGATCACGGGCTGTTTAAGTCATGACGAGGTGAGCCAGGAAGCGATTATGAAGCTGGCGGCCAGATAAGTTTGCGAAACGGATGTGAGGAGGAAACAAAATGAATCAGGAAGAAGCAAAAAAAGGCGCATTCCTTGCAGGCTTGCAGAAAGGCGCCCTCGGCTGGTTAAAGGAAAATTTAGGTATTATCATTGCGATGGTAGTGCTGTGTGTATTTTTATCGGTAAATCCTATTACAAAGGACTCGTTTTTAACGCAAAAGAACGTATTTAACGTCTTGCGCCAGATTTCATCCAACCTGTTTCTGGCATGCGGCATGACGATGGTCATCATTCTTGGCGGGATCGATCTTTCCGTCGGCTCCATCATCGCCCTGTCCGGCTGTATTTCGGCGGGCTGCGTGTCGAGATACAATATGCCTCTGGGCGCTGCGATCGTAGTCGGCGTGCTGGTCGGCCTGATTGTCGGGATGTGCAACGGCCTTGTGATTTCCAAGACGACAATACCGGCCTTTATCGTAACGCTTGCCACAATGAATATTGCGAAGGGCTTTGCCTATGTTTATACGGGCGGCTCGCCCGTGCGCGTTGTCACAAAGGAATGGCAGTTTTTGGGAGCGGGCTATTTAGGCTCGGTGCCGACGCCGGTCGTGCTGCTCGTAATCGTGCTGCTCGTTACAGCGCTGATCATGAATAAGACAAAAATGGGACGGCATATTTATGCGGTCGGCGGAAACGCTCAGGCGGCCAGATTTTCGGGAATCAAGGTTGCAAACGTGAAATTCTTCGTACATGCGTTTTCAGGTTTGATGGCGGGTCTGGCGGGCGTCGTTCTAGCATCCCGTATGTATTCGGGACAGCCGACGGCGGGCGACGGCGCGGAGATGGATGCGATCGCCGCAGTAGTGGTCGGCGGTACGAGCATGGCAGGCGGTTCCGGTAAAATCGGCGGCACGATTATCGGCGGTCTGATCATCGGCATTATGAACAACGGTCTGAACCTGCTGAATGTCAATTCGTTCTGGCAATACGTTGTAAAGGGTACGGTCATCCTGCTGGCAGTATTTATCGATTATGTGAGAAGCAAGAAAGCAAATCAGAATTGAGCTTTTGCATGGAAATTTAAGTTTTCAATTTGCCAAAGTCATATTATAATAGAAAAGAGGAAAACAAATATCAAAAATCAAAAGCGGGTATTTGTTTTCCTTATTGTAGGTGTATGGAAAAGTGTGCCTGCGGCAGGGAAAATGCCGGCCGACGATCGGCAGACATGAAAGGAAGAATGATGGGAAAGGAAACGGAAAGAGGGCGCTTCAAAAAAATTGTCAGGGTATCACAACCGATTTTTATGGCGCTGCTGCTCTTTTTACAGGCGGGCTGCGGCTGGGAGGAGGAATCGGCATTTTCGGATCCGGTCATGGAGACACAGGAAAATCATGAGCCGCGCATTTTCGGCGCGACTTATATGCAGATGAACAATCCCTATTTTGAAATATTGAACAACAGCATCAAGGAGGTCGTCGAGTCGAACGGCGATATTCTGATCACGCGCGATCCGGCGAAGGATCAGCAGAAGCAGAACGAGGAAATCGAGGAAATGATTGAGGACGGAGTTTCGGCCATTTTTTTAAATACGGTCGACTGGAAAACGGTAAAACCGGCGCTGCTTGCGTGCCATGAGGCGGGCGTTCCCGTATTTGTCATGGATACGCCGGTCTACGATCAGGAATATACCGTTTCCATAATCGCTTCGGATAATTATAACGCGGGCGTACAGTGCGCCACGGATTTGATGAAAAAAATGAGCGCGGCTAAAATCGTTGTGCTTTCCGATGAAAGCACCGGCTCGATCGTCAGCAGGATCCAGGGCTTTAAGGATACGATACAGGGACATCCTTCCTATGAGATCGTCTACGAGGAGCAGGGAATGGGCGAGCTGGAGGTGTCAATGGACGTTATGAACGAATTTCTGGAAAAGGATATCGAATTTGACGTTGTTATGGGCGGAAACGACCCGTCCGCACTCGGCGCGCTTGCGGCCCTGCAGGCGAACCATATGGAGAAAAACGTAAAAATATACGGTGTGGACGGCTCGCCGGACGGGAAGACGATGATCAAACAGGGCTATATGGAAGCGACGAGCGCACAGTCGCCCAAGCAGATCGGGCGGACGGTCGCCGAGAAGGCGTATGGATATTTAAACGGCGAGACGATAGAAAAGAATATCGTGATCCCGGTGACGCTCATCACAAAAGAGAATCTGGAACAGTACGATATCAACGGGTGGCAGTGATGCAGAACGAAAATACTTATTCACAGAAAATAACGGTTGTAAAATTTGCGATGCTGTTTATCAATATCGCGGCGGTGCTCTTTGTCTCCCTGCTGATTTCCGTCACGACAAAGAAACTATGCGCGCAGTTTATCGCTCGGGATTTTTTGGACGGTGTGAATGCGCTCCCATCCAACCCCGGGCATCTCGTATTATACTGTGTGCTGCTTTTGATCAGTCTTGCGGTTTCCTTCAGCGTCCGTGAAATCATGGGCAATGCGAATAACCGGATCCTATTCGCGACCTTTATCTGCGATATGATCATTGGGATATTCATCGTATATTTGCTTAACTTTAATTACAACGGCATCATCCTGTTGATATTTGCGGATATCGTCACGTATGCAAAGGATGAAAAGGGGAAGTTTGTCCTGATGTTTCTGGCGATCGGCAGCTTTCTCGTGGCTGATTATGAGCTGATTTCCATTAGCTGGCGGCTTTTTTCCGTCTATTCGTACATGAATTATTACGAATCCACGGTGCAGCAGTATTTGCTCAGCATTTATAATGTCATGATTTCGATGAACATCGCCTCGTTTATCATTTACAGCGTTTGCGTCATTCAGGGGCAGCGCGGCACGATCCACGAGGTAAACATGCTGTATGACAAGCTGTCCGAGGCAAACGAGAATCTACAGAAGGCGAATACCCAATTGCAGGATTACGCGATGATTACGGAAAAGATGGGCGAGACAAAGGAGCGCAACCGCCTGGCAAGAGAGATCCACGATACGCTCGGCCATCTGTTGACGGGCATTTCGGCGGGTTTGGACGGCTGCATCGCGACGGTGCTGAAGTCGCCTGAGGATACGAAGCGGCAGCTCGAGGTCATTTCCGATGTCGCCAGAGAGGGCATTCAAGATGTCCGGCGCTCGGTCAACGAGCTGCGTCCTGACTCGATAGAGCGGCTCAGTCTGGAATATGCGGTCACAAAAATGATCACCGACATCAATTCCCTGACGCAGACAAAAATTTATCTGGATGCTTCGGTATCCAGACTGAAATATGATGAAGACGAAGAAAATGCAATCTACCGCGTGATCCAGGAGAGCATCACGAACTCGATCCGCCATGGAAACGCGTCTGAAATCTGGGTGACGATGAAGGAGGTATGCTCGGAGCTGATTATCGTAATTAAGGATAACGGCACGGGCTGCATGGAGATCAAGAAAGGATTTGGAACGAAGCATATGCAGGAGCGCATCAAAATGTTGGACGGGACGATTTCCTTTGACGGAAGCGACGGATTCAAGGTAGAAGCGAGGATTCCGATCAGATGGGGGGAAGAATATGATTAAAGTATTGATAGCGGATGATCAGGAGCTGATCAGACAGGGCTTGCAGGTCGTACTCAACAGCAGGGAAGGGCTTGAGGTGACGGATGCGGTCGCCAACGGGCAGGAGGTCATCAAAAGCATCCGAAAGAACCGCCCCGACGTCATTTTGATGGACGTCAGAATGCCGAAAATGGACGGTGTGCAGTGCACAAAAATTATTAAGGAAAATTATCCGCAGATCAAAATCATCATTCTAACGACGTTTGATGATGACGAATATGTCTATAACGCGCTGAAATACGGCGCGAGCGGTTATCTGCTCAAGGGTGTTTCGATGGACGAGCTGGTGAGCGCTATTTTTACCGTATATAACGGACTTGCGATGATCAATCCGGATATTGCGGCAAAGGTCGTGAAGCTGTTTTCGCAGATG
>CAZBRY010000052.1:0-12632 GCA_964494285.1 uncultured Lachnospiraceae bacterium | reverse complement strand
AACATGACGATAGCGAATAATTACAATCTGAACTTCAAGGAAGAGATGGATGAAAGTATCTACAAGCTGGCAGTAGGTTATGTCACATTTGACATGATCGATGAGGACCCTACCCTGCAAAATCCTTATACGCTGCTCGATGAGCTTCGCAGTGAATTCAACGAATTGATGAAAATCACGACGGACAGGGAAAGCAGGGGCTGGCTGCAAAGCCTGCTTCGGAATATCGATACGCTGGAGGACAGGATCGATGATATCAGGGAGAATATCGAGCGGGGCGGCCAGTACGAAGAAAATATAGAAATGCTCGATAACAATATCTATATTCTGACGGAGCTGATTCAAGACGATATCCAGTATTATATCTATTATCAGACGGAGAGTATCGATAATCTGAAAACGCAGTTAAATAGTCAGGTATATTCCTTTATTGTATTCTGGACGGTTATGATTGCCGTAATCGTTCTTCTGGCTGCCGTCATCACATCCCTGATTCTAAACAGTATTATAAAACCGGTGGAGGAGCTGTGCCGGGTAACGGAGCGGATTGCCGACGGCGATTTTGAGAGCCGAGCCGGAGTGAGTACGAAGGATGAGATGTCTGTTCTGGCGCAAAGCGTCAATGATATGTCGGGGCATTTGCAGATCATGGTGGACAAGATCAAGGAGGATGAGCGCAAGATGCGCCATGCGGAGCTGCGCCTTTTGCAGGAACAGATTAATCCGCATTTCCTCTATAACACGCTGGATACGATTGTGTGGCTGATCGAGTGCAACGACGCGGAAAGCGCAGTCAATATGGTAGTGGCGCTGTCCGATTTTTTCCGTCTTGTATTAAGCAGGGGAAATGAGTATATTACGATCCGTGAAGAGGAACAGCATATCAGAAGCTATTTGGAAATCCAGCAGGTGCGTTACCGGGATATTCTGGAATATGAGATAGATATCGCCCCCGATATTTATGAAGATAAGATATTGAAACTGACACTGCAGCCGCTTGTAGAAAATTCCCTGTATCATGGAATCAAGTACAAACGGGCGAGGGGGCTGATTAAGGTGACCGGAGAGCGCCAGCAGGAGAATATCGTTTTGACGGTACAGGATACCGGTGTCGGCATGGAGCCCGAGGAGCTTGAGAGTCTGCGCAGAGAAATTATCAAGCCTTCTAAGGAAGGCAGAGCTGGATTCGGCCTTGCGAATGTGAATGAGCGCATCCGTATGAACTTCGGGCAGGAATACGGGATGACGATTGAATCCGAAAAGGGGAAGGGCACATCAATCAAAATTATAATTCCTGCGGAGTATTCCGACAGTGTAAAAGGCTAGGTGCAGGTGATGAGTCAAATGAAAGTAAAGTATAAATATGTTCTTGGTCTGGCCATATTTGCCGTGATGCTGTTATGCGGCTGCGGAATGGCGCCGTTTTATAGTCCTGTCGTGGAAGAAAGTGAAATCGATGAGGAAGAAAATCTAATAGTCGTAGGGATCTCGCAGCTTGGAAGTGAGTCCGTGTGGCGTTCGGCAAATACACTTTCCATCCAGAATGCGATTTCCAAAGAGAATGGATACTTTCCGATATTTAATAATGCAAGGCAGAAACAGGAAAACCAGATTAAGGCAATCCGCGGTTTTATTTCGCAGCGGGTCGATTATATTGTATTTGCACCTCTTGTTGAGGATGGCTGGGATACGATCCTGCAGGAGGCGAAGGATGCGGGAATCCCCGTAATTCTGATGGACCGCACGATTTCTGCCAAAGACGATTCGCTGTATGTGACAAGAGTAGGAACAGATGCCAGAAAAGAAGGAGAGAATGCAGGATACGGGCTGGAAGCGGAGCTTGCGAAAACAAATCGTGATGACGAGGATATCAATATTGTAGTGCTGCTTGGAACGTTGGGCTCCTCCGTACAGCGGGGGCGTACGGCAGGCTTTGACGCTGTTGCGCACAAACATGAAAACTGGCGTATTCTGGAGCAGGCAGACGCTGATTTTACAACGTCAAAGGGAAAAGAGATCATGGAGCAGATGCTGAAAAAGTATCAGGACATCGATGTGGTGCTATCTCAGAATGATGATATGACCTTTGGCGCGATAGAGGCAATTAACGAAGCCGGCCTTACGACAGGAATAGGCGGAGATATCATTATCATTTCGACTGATGCGGTATATGATGCCTTGCAGATGGTGAAGGACGGTATTATCAATGTAGATGTTGAGTGCAATCCGGAACAGGGAGAGGCTGTTCTCGAGGTGATTCAAAAGCTCGAACGTGGAGAGACCGTAGAAAAAGAATATATTGTCGAGGAGCGGGTATTTACGATAGACAATGTGGAGCAGTATCTGGATACCAGAACTTATTAGAATGGGAGAATGTCATGTTAAAGGTCTTTTTGGTAGAAGATGAAAGTATTATGAGGAAAGGCTTGAGAGATAATATTCCCTGGCAGCAGTACGGCTATGAATTCGTCGGCGAGGCGAGCGACGGAGAAATGGCGCTGCCGTTAATCAGAAAGACCGTACCGGATGTTTTGATTACGGATATCAAAATGCCTTTTATGAACGGTATTGCCTTAAGTCAGGTAGTGACGCGCGAATTTCCCAACATTAAAATCATTATCATCAGCGGATATGATGAGTTTGAATTTGCCCGCCAGGCGATTCAGATCGGGGTGGAACAATATCTGTTGAAGCCGATTACGAGAAGCACGATGCAGAAGGTGCTGTTAGAGGTGCGTGAAAAAATAGAAAATGAGCAGGAACAAAAAAGCTATATGGAAAAATTTCAGGAGGAACGCCATGAATATGAGCAGTTCTCCAGAAGATATTTTTTTGAACAGATTTTTGAAGGAAAACTGTCCGTACAGCAGATTTATGAGGAAGCGCAGAAGCTCTCTCTGGAAATGGATGCGTCCTGCTATAATATTGTTCTTGTCAGCATGCAGGAAAAGAGGACCAACATGGAAGACAGAGGTCCGGATTCCGGAATCTGCGAGCGGCAGCAGGAGGAGCTACTGCGATTCTTTCTGCGCTTTTCCGAATATATGGTATTTCGTTGGAATATCAATACGTACGGTATTCTGATAAAGGGTGATGCCGCACAGATGAAGGAGTATACGGACCGTTGTGTTCTGGGAATTAAGAGAATCTGTGAAGCGGTGGATCACTATATGGAGTGGTATGTGGCGGAAGGAATACCGGTTGAGAGACTGAGCATGCTGTCGGAATGCTATAGAAAAGTAAATCATATTTTTTCTTATCGATTTCTTGTTCCCTTAAGGCATATTTTATCGCAAAGCGTTATTTCCGAGGCTCTGCCGGATAATGAGGAGGGAAATTACGAAAGCCTGGAGCTGGCAAAGATAGATCCTGAGATTATCAGAGGCTTTCTGGCGAAGGGAAGCAGGGATGAAATAGAAGGCTTTGTAGACAGTTATTTTCTGAGCCTTCAGGATGCGCTGAAATCAAAGCTGTTCCGGGATTACCTCATTTTGAATATTCGCTTCATTACTTTGGCATATATCGAATCCTTAGGCTTTTCACAGGAGGAATTCCTAAAGAAGGCAAATGTGGATAAGGAGCAGGAGCATTCTACGGGTCTGGAGGTAATAAGAAGCTATGTGCTGAATATTATGAGCAATGCACTACAGTTTCGTGACAGGCAGAATAATAATCAAGGCAAATATATTTTGAAAAAGGCATTGGATTATATTGAACGGAATTATACGCAGGAAACCCTTTCCTTAAACGAAGTGGCGAGTGTCATCAATGTGAGCGCAAATTATTTCAGTGCGGTTTTCAGCAATGAGATGAAGATGACATTTGTGGAATATGTGACACAGAAACGCATGGAAAAAGCAAAGAAGCTGCTTAGGCAGACGGATAAACACTCAGGGGAAATAGCGACCGAGGTGGGCTATAAGGATTCGCACTATTTCAGCTTTGTATTCAAAAAGACGCAGGGCTATACGCCGCGTGAGTATCGCAACGGAAAAGAGGATTTCTGAATCAGCTTTCACGGATCGCATCGCTGCTTCGGTTTACCAAATGCCAGGACAGGCTTGCCGATGTAAAATGTTCTCCCCGCATGAGGCTGACAAGACCTGACGCAGCGGCTCTGCCCAGCTCGTGCGAATTGTGAGACAGGGAGGTAATCCTTTGAGAACCGAAATTGCTTAAGTAGCTGTTATCAAAAGAAACAATACTGATATCTGCCGGTACTGAAATACCGGCAGTTTTTAATTCCTTTATCAGCCAGTAGGCAATTTCATCGTTATAACATACGACAGCGGAGCAGGAGTTCAGCTTCCTGCTGATAAATTCCGCGAGAAAGCCGGTATCCTGCTTTTTTTGAAGGCCGGTCAGATCGCCTGTGGAAAACCAGCCGATGCTCTCATCCTGAAAAGCTGCCGAGGCATCTGCCAGAGCGGTAATCAGACCGTGATACCGCTGGATGCCTTTATAGTCATCTTGTTTGAATATACCGGCAATTGCATGATGGTTTCTTTGCAGCAGATATTTTCCGAGAACATATCCGCCATAAAAATCATCACTTTTTACATAAGGAAATGCCGGAAAGTTCGGATAAAGCCCGGATAAGAACAAAATAACGGTACCCCTTTCCTTAAGCATTTCATATAAATCCAGATTCGGATTGGGCAACGCGGAACGGACCGGTTCCACGATGATTCCGTGAACGGGGTGGTTCAGAAGATGTTTTAAAAATTCCCGCTCTTTCATAACTTTATTTTCGGTCAAATAAAGAGTTGAGGAATAATTTTCTTTGTTTAACGCGGATAGAATATCGCCTAACAGATTCGGATAAGTGTATTCATTATCATAGGCCAGTAAAACAGCGGCCTGTCTTTTTACGGAGTTTGAGGAAGTATCCTTAATATAGGTGCCGCTTCCCTGACGGCGTTCAATCAGATCCTCGTCAATCAAAATCTCCAGGGCACGACGTACGGTCTGCCTGCTGACCTCGTATTTTTTGCAGAGCTTTTCCTCTGTCGGAAGTGTATAGTTTCCCTTCCGTATATTGGATAAAATCTGTTCCTTCAGTAAATTCGAAAGCCGGATGTATTTTGGCGTCATGGAATTCCCACTCCAATCATTGCGTATTCTATCATGCAGGAAAGTGTTCCTGTTAAGGAAAAGCAAACTCGTTGTCCTCACTACCAACATACAATAGAATGGAACAGTCTGCAAGTTTTCATTTTTTAAATATAAAGGGATTATTTTCTGATTTTCGGAAAATTCACCGATACGATTCTTTAATAAAAAAACGTAAAAAAATCTCTTTTCACATGAAAAAATCCCACTTTTTTCGAGTCGCTGATGAAAATCACAATAAAATATTCCACATCATTTGAAACAAAAATTAAAAAAATAGGATGATTTTTTTAATTAAATCGGAAAAAATTGAACAAAAAAACTTCAAATCCCATATTTGTATTTTAATTCATAGTTTGTCCAAATAATTTGTATTGTTCAAGTCTACAAAACTGGTTAATTTGCATAAAAATATAGAAAAACGCATTGACTTAATCAATTTTATTAGGTAAATTTGACATGTAGAAACCAATTACGGTTTCGAAACTAAAAATGGTTCAGAGAAAGGGAGGAAACAAGAAATGAAGAAGAAACTTTTAAGCGTACTTTTAAGTACGGCAATGACAGCAGCTTTACTGGCTGGATGCGGCAGCGCAGCTACTACGGAGACAGCGCCTGCAGCAGCTACGGAGGAGGCGGCGCCTGCAGAAGAAGCAGCACCCGTAGAAGAGGAAGCGGCTGTGGAGGAAGCAGCACCCGCAGAGGCATCAGGCGAGTTGATCAAGGTTGGTATTATCAATAACGACCCGAATGAATCCGGATACCGTACGGCGAATGATAAGGATATGAAGGAAATGTTTACGGAAGCAAACGGATACGAAGCATCCTTTGCATACAGCCTTAAGAATGATGAGCAGATTACGGCAGCTCAGAAGTTTATCCAGGACGGCGTTGACTATCTGCTTCTTTCCGCAGCAGATACGGCAGGCTGGGATTCGGTTTTACAGGACGCGCAGGACGCAGGGATCAGAGTCATCCTGTTTGACCGTACGATCGATGCTGACGAAAGTCTTTACGAAGCTTCTATCGTTTCCGATATGGCTAAAGAAGGCGAAACAGCAGTTGAATGGTTAAAGGGCCAGGCGCTTGACGAATACAATGTAATCCACCTTCAGGGCGTTATGGGTTCCGCAGCGCAGAAGGGACGTACAGGCGCTCTTGACGAAGCATCCAAGTCTGACGGATGGAAGCTTGTTACCCAGCAGACAGCAGAGTGGAATGCTGAAAAAGCACAGCAGATCGTTCAGTCCGTGATCGATTCAGGCGAATCCTTCAACGTAATCTATGCGGAGAACGACGATATGGCTAAGGGTGCCGTAGCAGCGCTTGACAAAGCAAACATCTCTCACGGTGTTGGCAAGGACGTCATCGTTATGGGCTTTGACTGCAACAAGTGGGCATTGGAAGAGCTTCTTGCTCAGAACTGGAACTATGATGGCCAGTGCAATCCTTTCCAGGCTTCCTACATTGATGAAATCATCAAGACGATCGAAGGCGGCGGAGCACCTGCCGAGAAGACGATCATTATGGATGAAAAGGGCTTTGATGCTACGACCATTACACAGGAAGATGTTGACAACTACGGTATTTAAGCCGGATTTAGTGATTGATTGTTAAAAAGGCGCGGCGCAGCGTAAATGAAGAATCGTACGCATGCACCGCGTCTCTTTTCTAAAATAGATGGAAGGAGTGAATACACTGGTGAAAGATAAAGCCGTATTGGAAATGAAAAATATAGACAAAACCTTTCCCGGAGTACACGCCTTGCAGGGCGTGGATTTTACGCTGTGTAAGGGCGAGATTCATGCACTGATGGGCGAGAACGGCGCTGGGAAATCGACTTTGATCAAAGTCCTGACCGGAGTATATGGAAAAGACGAAGGACAGATTTTCCTTAAGGGAAGTGAAAAGGAAGCAGTCATCCATTCGCCGCAGGATGCACAAAAATTAGGAATCAGTACCGTGTACCAGGAAATTACGCTTTGTCCGAATCTGTCGGTTGCTGAAAATATGTTTATAGGCCGGAACAGCGGTCCGGTTCAGAACTGGAAAAAAATGAACGCGGATGCCGATAAGATACTGAAGTCTATGGATATTTCGGCAAAATCAACGCAGCAGCTGGCAAGCTGTTCTCTTGCGGTCCAGCAGATGATTGCCATAGCGCGCGCGGTTGATATGGATTGTAAGATCCTGATTTTGGATGAACCGACGTCCTCTTTGGATGAGCAGGAGGTTGAAAAGCTGTTCGGCCTGATGCGCGATCTGAAGGCAAGAGGCGTGGGAATTATTTTTGTTACACACTTTTTGGATCAGGTATATGAGGTATGCGACAAAATTACGGTTTTGCGCGATGGCAAGCTTGTAGGCGAATATGAAATCAAGGATCTTCCGCGCGTGCAGCTTGTTTCAAAGATGCTCGGCAAGGAACTGGATGATTTGTCGGATATTAAAGAAGAAAGCCGGATATACGATAAGGAAGATGCGGGAACCCCCGTATTTGACGCCGGAGGGCTTCAAAGCAATGCAGGAATCAAGCCGTTTAATTTCTATATCAAAAAAGGTGAGGTAAACGGCTTTACGGGTCTGCTCGGTTCCGGCAGAAGTGAGTGTGTCCGCGCGATTTTCGGAGCGGACAAAGTCATCGGCGGAACTGTGAAGAAAAACGGAAAAGTAATCAGAATTTTAAAGCCGATCGATGCGATGAGAAACGGCATCGCATATCTTCCGGAAGATCGTAAGGTTGACGGTATTGTTGGAGATCTGTCCGTTCGTGAGAATATCATACTTGCGTTGCAGGTAATGAAGGGATTTTTCAAACCCTTCACAAAGGCGGAGGCAAACAAATTTGCGGATGAATATATCAAGCTTTTGGGAATTAAGACAGCGTCCGCCGACACACCGATTAAATCGCTATCCGGAGGAAATCAGCAAAAGGTAATTCTTGCCCGCTGGCTGCTAGCTCATCCTGAGTACCTGATTTTAGATGAACCGACGCGCGGTATTGATGTCGGTACTAAGATCGATATACAGAAATTAGTGCTGAAACTCGCTTCGGAAGGTATGAGTATTACGTTTATTTCTTCTGAAACGGACGAAATGCTCCGTACCTGCTCACGCTTGATCGTTATGCGGGACCGCAGGGTGGTAGGCGAGCTTTCAGGCAACGAACTGACTCAGAATATGATTATGAGTACAATTGCTGGAGGTGACAAAGAATAATGCAGACGAATGATGCAAAAAAATTTCATGTATCCGCTTTTTTTACAAAGTTATTCAGGCAACAGATATTTATTCCGATAGCAGCTTTGTTACTGCTTGCCATATTCAATCTGATTACCGATCCTTCTTTCTATAAGATTACGTTAGGTTATAACAGTGTTGGAGCTCCGGTTCTGTCGGGATACCTGATGACAATTCTGGATTACGGCTCGGAGCTTGCGATTCTTGCGATCGGCATGACGCTCGTTACGGCTGCTACCGGCGGTCAGGATATCAGTGTCGGCGCCGCGATCGCGATTAGCGGCAGCGTCGTGCTTCGTGTGCTTTGCGGCACGAATTCCAGACCGGAGACGCTGCAGACACCGATTATTGTAGCATTTCTTGTAAGCTGTGTCGCTGCGATGCTGTTTGGGGCGTTCAACGGAGCGTTGGTAGCATATTTTAAGATTCAGCCCATGGTAGCGACGCTGATTTTGTTTACTGCGGGACGTTCGATTGCGGCATGGATCAATAATAATGAACTTCCGATCATCAGCGAGCCTTCTTTCAGTTATTTTGGCGGATTTATTCCGGGCATTCCGATTCCGACTCCGTTTTTCATTGCTGCGGCATGCATGATCATCGCGGCGCTCGTACTTCGATTTACGAATCTGGGATTATATACACAGGCAGTCGGCATCAATGAAAGCGCCTCCAGGCTCAACGGCCTGAATCCTGCGTTCATTAAGTTCCTGACCTTTGTAATTCTCGGTTTATGTGTTGCGGTTTGCGGATTGATTAAGGTAAGCCGTCTTTCTTCCATCAATTATTCGGTTATTGCAAAGGATATCGAAATGGATGCGATCCTCGCGGTCGCGCTCGGAGGAAATCCTCTGGGAGGCGGAAAGTTCAATATGGCGGCTTCGATCCTCGGCGCCTATGTCATCCAGCTCCTTACGACGACACTCTATAAGCTCAATGTACAGTCGGATGCGCTTTCAGCATATAAAGCTGTTGTCGTAATCCTTCTGGTGGTTTTAAGCACACCGGTTGTAAGAGAAGGTCTTTCCGCCTTTTGGAAGAAGCTAAAGCTAAAACTGCATGCAAAGGAGGTTGCCTAGTATGTCATTGTTCAATCGATCATCTGCAGCCGGCAATCGGCCGGATAGTAAATTAAAAAATATGACCGACACGAATTTGCTGTTGACTATTACGATCGTGGTTTTCTTTGTTATGTATATCGGTGCGATTCTGCTTCAGGGAAAGGGCTTTTTAAAGCCACAGACTTTCTTTAATATTTTAAATGCAAATGCCGCATTGATCATTACCTCCTGTGGAATGAGCCTTGTCATGATTACCGGAGGAATTGATATTTCGGTCGGCGGTGTCGTAGCGCTCGTCAGCATGTCCAGTGCGGTTTATTTAGATTTTCATGACGGTAATGTGTTCGGGGCGATTCTCATTTCATTGGCAATCGGCCTTGCATTTGGCCTTGTACAGGGTTTCCTTGTGGCATATCTGGATATTCAGCCGTTTATCGTAAGTTTGGCAGGAATGTTTTTTGCCCGCGGTATGACAACGATTGTCCATACGAATCCGTTTAACGTGGAGAATGAAGCGTTTGTTGCTTTGAAGGATACACGTATTCTTGTGCCGGGGCTCGGCTCTGTCAATAAGCTCGGAAAATATGTGCCTGCTTACGTTGAAATCGGAGTCATCGTTGCCCTTTTAATTGTTATAATTCTTTTCTGCGTACTCAGATGGACAAAGCTGGGACGCGACTTTTATGCGGTCGGCGGAAACAGCCAGAGCGCATTGATGCTCGGTATTAATGTGAAAAGAACAAAATTTCTGTCGCATCTGATTTGCGGACTTCTGGCAGGCGTCGGCGGCTTCGTTTATTTCATGCATGTAGGCTCCGGCTCTGCTTCGCATGCGAGCGGCATGGAGATGAATGCCATCGCTTCCTCGATTATAGGCGGCACGATGCTGACGGGAGGCGTCGGGAATATTATAGGTACCTTGTTTGGCGTGCTGTCTCTTAGTACCATCCAGAATATCGTTTCCTCGGCGGGACTTGACCAGGCCTGGTGGACGGGAATTACAATCGCCGCTATGCTTTGTTTGTTCCTGGTTGTGCAGAGTATTGTCATGGCGCGTAAAAAGAAAACCCTCTAAAATAGCTGAACTGTGGCTTGAAATGTACGGAGTTTCAGCGTAAACTATAGACTGTAGGTAAATAGGTTCATAAGAAAGCGGAGGGTTCAAAATGAATGAAGCAAAAGAAAGTATCTTAAGCGGAAATACCGCGCTTGGGATCGAGTTCGGCTCCACTCGGATCAAGGCGATCCTTGTAAACGAAAAGAACGAGCCGATCGCATCGGGAAGCCATGACTGGGAAAACCGGTACGAGGACGGTATCTGGACGTACAGTCTTGAGGATATCAGCACCGGATTGCAGGACTGCTACCGGAATATGGCGGCAGATGTAAAAAGCAAATATGATGTGACGCTGGAAACAGTCGGCGCAATCGGCATCAGTGCGATGATGCATGGTTATATGCCGTTTGACAAGGATGATAACCTGCTCGTGCCGTTTCGGACATGGCGCAACAACACCACGGAAAAAGCGTCGGAGGAGCTTTCGGCTTTGTTCCGGTTCCATATTCCGCAGCGCTTTAGCATCGCGCATCTTTATCAGGCGATTTTGAATAAAGAGCCGCACGTGAAGGACATTGCTTATATTGCCACGCTGGAGGCCTATGTGCATTATGTGCTGACCGGTGAGAAGGTGCTTGGCATCGGCGACATCGCGGGTATGTTCCCGGTAGATGCCAATACAAAGAATTATCATGAGAAGATGGTGGCGCAGTTTGACGAGCTTGTCGCCCCGTACGGCTTCCCATGGAAGTTAAAGGAGATCCTTCCGAAAGCGTTGCTTGCCGGACAAAATGCAGGGACTCTGACTGAAAAGGGAGCAAAGTTCCTCGATCCGTCGGGTAACTTAAAGGCGGGGATACCGCTCTGCCCGCCGGAGGGCGATGCGGGGACGGGTATGGTTGCGACGAACTCTGTGGCAAAACGCACGGGAAATGTTTCGGCTGGAACTTCGGTATTTGCGATGGTCGTACTTGAAAAGGATCTGTCAAAGCCTTATGAAGAAATTGATATGGTAACGACGCCCGCGGGCGATCCGGTTGCGATGGTGCACTGCAACAACTGTACCTCCGATTTGAATGCATGGGTGAATCTGTTCAAGGAATTTGCAGAGAGCTTTGGCATGGAGGTCGATATGACCAAGCTGTTCTCTGTCCTTTATAACAAGGCGCTTGAGGGTGATGCGGAGTGCGGCGGGATGCTTGCGTATAATTATTTTTCAGGGGAACATATTACGAAGTTTGAGGAAGGTCGTCCGCTGTTTGTCAGGACGCCGGAAAGCAAATTCAATCTTGCAAACTTTATGAGATTGCATTTGTTCACTTCGCTTGGCGCACTGAAAACGGGACTTGATATCCTGTTTAAGGAAGAGGGCATAACGATCGATAAGATTCTTGGTCACGGCGGTCTGTTTAAAACAAAGGGTGTCGGACAAAAAATTATGGCGGGCGCGATCGACGTGCCGGTAACCGTTATGGAGACGGCCGGTGAAGGCGGCGCTTGGGGAATCGCAGTTCTTGCTTCTTACATGAAAAATAAGGAAGAGGACGAAGGTCTGGATGATTTTCTAAATAATAAGGTGTTCGGTGAGCAGGAAAGCATTACAATTGAGCCGGATGCAAAGGATGTGGCAGGCTTTGACGAATTTATGAAACGCTACACGGCAGGTTTGCCGATTGAGAGGGCAGCAGTGGATTATTTGAAATAGGTTTGCTGCCGTAATAAAATAGGTTCCAGGGTTCACCCTCCGGCAATTACCACCCCACCCCGCCGGAGGGTGTTTTATTTCAGAGGAGGAGGCTTATGCGGATTTTGAATGGTTTTCCAATTGTACTTCAGACCCAATAACCTAGAGATGAAAACTACATGATGCGGTTTGAAAACAACAAGTATTTGCGGTATACTCATTTCATAAAGGGAGGCATGAAATAACAAGCTGCTTTTTGATTGATGCGGCAGGGAGGATATAACAGATGAATAAGATAACTGCAGTTATGATATGTATCATAATTGGATACTTGATTGGATGCTTTAACCTATCCTATTTGCTTTCAAAAATGAAGGGCTATGACATTCGGGAACATGGATCGAAAAATGCGGGAGCATCCAATGTGATTATCCTAATGGGAAAAAAGGCCGGGCTAATTGTAGCGATTGTTGATATT
>CAZBRY010000051.1:0-12774 GCA_964494285.1 uncultured Lachnospiraceae bacterium | reverse complement strand
CAGGAGAAGGGCTACCGGGTGCCGGAGGATATTTCGGTGATCGGATTTGACAATTATATTCATCCGGGGATTTGTAATGTAGGAATCACCACTTATGAGGTGGATATCAAAGAAATGGCAAGAAGGACAATTAACAACCTCATACGCAAAATGTGCGGGGAGTATTATAAACAGGGAATTTCGATTGTAGAGGGTCGTGTTATTTTAAAGGACAGTGTAAAAAAGATTGAAAAATAAATGAATCCAAGTACGGTTAAGCGGCGGAGGACTAAATGGTCATCCGCTGTTTGTATTCAGCAGGGGTATATTGGGTAAATTTCTTAAATAAGGAAATAAAATGATTCGTGTTATCAATGCCTACCATACTGCCTATTTCGTGTACCCTGTGGTTGGTAGTGACAAGCAGGTGTTTCGCAATTTCAATTCGCCGTTTATTTAAGTACTGCACGGGTGAGGTTCCAAATACCTTGCCGAATTCCCTGCACAATCTATACTTACTGATATGAAATAATTCTTCCAGTTCGTCCAGAGAGTGGTTTTTTTGAAATTCGTTGTCAAAAAGGGTTCGCATTTCTTCCAGATAGGTGGGCACAGGGGGAGCGGCATCCTGATTCCGCAGTTGATAAAGAAGACAGTCGGTTACCACCCGGTCAATTAGGGAAGAAACAGACAGAACGGCGGCAGGGCTGTTGTTTTCGCATTGATACAAAAGCTTTTCCAGACACAATGCCGTTTCTGAATAAACGGAAATAGGCATAAGTGGAATGGTTTGGGGAGGCAGCAGGTTAAAATGATCAGAAAGTCCGGTTCCATTTATAAAGAGGATCTGATATTTCCAGGGATCAATGGCTACGTCAATCCGAAAGCGCGAACGGCAGTCAAAAAGAAGAAGGGAGGGGTGAATCAAGGTGTGAACCTGGTTGTCAACGGTCAGCTTGCCACAGCCCTCTTTTGTATAAAGTAAAAGAAAGCAATCCATGGAACGAATATCGAAAGAATAAGGCTGCGTGGCTGTCACGAGCCCTCCGGCATAGGCTAAAAAGGGAGGGGAGCAGCTTTCATCCGGCAAAAGATAGGGATGACCAAGGAAATCCTCCGGCTTTCGATGGGCAGGCAGCTTGGGATCTGAGACAAAGGATGTTAATAAAGTTGATTTAATATTCATTTGTTCAACCTCCCGAAAGGTGTTATTTTTATTAATTATAATATAATTTTAAGCAAAAGGCAAATTGAGAAAAAGAAACAAACTAAACAAAATGATTAAAAAAATGATTTAAAAGGCTAAAATAGAATTAAAAAACCAAAACTAAAACTAAAAATATATAAAAAGTAAACAAAAATGGGTATTAAAAATTGTGAAAAAAGAAGAATTGACTAAAATGGACAATAATAGTATATTAATCGCAATAATAAGCGATGATTAAAAAATCAAATTAAATATAATTAAAATTAAGTTACGTTAGTAACGAGTTTATAAATGGTTTAAGCAACCAAATAAAAAGGAGGATAATTTATTATGAAACTCAAAAAAGTTTTAGCGCTAGGTATGACAGCAGTTCTTACCCTATCTATGGTAGGATGCGGCAGTACAAGCAGCGCAGGCACCACAACAGAAACAGCAGCAGAGGAAACAACAGAGGCTCCGGCTGAGACTGCAGACGCAGATGAATCGGCAGAAGCTGAAGCTCCAGCAGGTGTTCCTTACTACTCTCAGATTACTTTGGGACAGGATTACGCAGACCTGACCGCAAGCATTAAGTGGATTCATCACAAGACAGACCGTGAAGAAGACGGTTCCATCGCAAAGATGATTGCTGAATTCAATAAGGTATATCCGAACATTACAGTTGATACAGAAGGCGTTACCGATTACGGTGAGGATTCCCTTTTGCGTTTATCCACCGGCGAGTGGGGCGATATCATGATGATCCCTGCAGTAGATAAGGCTGATTTCGCTACTTACTTCCAGCCGTTTGATACGTTCGAAAATTTGGATAAGGAAATCAACTTTGCAATTGATAAGGAAAAAGACGGCTTGGCTTATGGCGTTCCTTACATGGGCAATGCACAGGGCGTTCTTTACAACAAGGCAGTGTTTGAAGCTGCAGGTATTACAGCGCTTCCAAAGACTACCGAAGCGTTTATTGCAGCTTTGCAGTTGATCAAAGACAATACAGATGCAATTCCTCTTTATACGAACTATGCGGCAGGCTGGACCATGGGTGCATGGGATGCTTATGTCGGAACCGTTACAGACGGTGATGCAGACTTCTTAAATCAGAAGCTGGTACATACGGCAGATCCTTTTGCAGATCCCGGCGACGGCACTGGCATCTACAACTTATATAAGATCTTATATGATGCAGTTGCGAACGACTTAATTGAAGATGACTATACAACTACCGACTGGGAAGGCTGCAAGGGCATGCTCAACAGAGGTGAGATCGGAACAATGGTACTTGGTTCTTGGGCACATGCACAGATGGCAGAAGCGGGCGATACTCCTGAAAACGTAGGCTACATGCCGTTCCCTATGACGGTGTCAGGAACCCAGTATGCAATGGCCGGCGGCGACTATAACTATGGTATCAATGTGAATTCATCAGACGAAAACAAGACAGCGGCAATTGTATTCGTTAAGTGGATGACGGAAGAATCCGGCTGGTGCTATGCAGAAGGCGGCTACACAGTAGACAAGGATGGCGAGAACCCTGCTTTATATGAATCTTTTGCAGGCTGCGAGCTGTTATCTAACGGAGCTTCCTTACCTGGAGAAGATGACCTTTTGAACCAGATGAATGCTGAATCTGAATTACTGATCAATCAGGGCGGAGATGCTAAGGTACAGAGAATCGTGGAAGCAGCAGCTACCGGTTCTAAGACCTATGATGAAATTATGACCGAATGGACGGCAGCTTGGAATGACGCTCAGGACTATCTGGGAATTGAAGTAAATCAGTAAGATATAAAAAGTGTTCATTAGTGAATATTTGAGCCAAGAGGAGGGAGATCCTCTTGGCTCAAATTATCAGGAGGAAGAGCGTATGACGTCAATATCTCGAGCGGTTAAACCGAGAAAAAGAACATTTGGGCAATGGCTGGGAAGCAGGGATGGCCAAAAGGTGCTGGTTATGATAGCGTTTATGATCGTACCATTAGTATTGCTGTTTACTTTTACCTATCTTCCCTTTGCGGAGATGTTTGGTTTCAGTTTTTATAATATGAAGTATACGGGTACAAGAACCTTTGTCGGCCTAAAAAATTATATTAGGGTATTTCAGCGTGAGGATTGCTTTGGTGCATTGAAATTAAGTTTGTATTACATAGCCGGCTCTGTTGTGCAGCTGGTTCTGTCCCTCTATTTGGCAACGGTATTAAGCTTTAAAGTAAAAGGGGGAAGCCTTTTTAAAGGATTTATGTTTTTCCCATTTTTAATTAATGGTATTGCCATTGGTTTTATTTTTAAATTTTTCTTCACCAGAGGCTTTGTGTTTGATACAGTGCTTCAGTGGTGTGGCTTTCATCTTGAAAATCTTCCGTATTGGTTAAAGGATCAGAGTATTAATAATATATCTCTGGTAGGCACTTCCGTATGGCGGTATTTTGGGCAGAACATGGTACTTTTCATCGGTGCCATTATGTCTGTTGATTCTGAGCTATATGAAGCGGCAATGTTAGACGGTGCAAATAGATTTCAGCAGTTTAAGTACATTATTCTGCCCAGCATTAAAACAATCATTACTTTAAATGTTATCCTGTCGATTACCGGTTCGCTAAGTGCATTTGAACCCTCCTACGTAATCACCAGCGGTGGAAACGGAACAGCGACCTACTTCGTGGTAATGCATGAGATCGCGCATACCCAGCAGAGAGTGGGTCTGGCATCGGCAATGGCAATTATCCTGCTGGTAATTATCTTTGCGGCAACCATACTTCAGAAGCTGTTCTTTAAGTATGTATTTAGGAGCGCAGAAGATGAAGATTTAAATGCGACGGTAAAACGCGATAAGAAAATTGCCAGAATAGCGGCGAGAAAGGCAGGTAGATAAATGACAGTTTTTCAAAGAATAGTTAGATATGGTTTGACCTTTTTAAAATATGCATCTCTAGTATTTTTTTCCATTGTTGCGGTTTTACCCATTATCTCCTGTGTGATTACTGCTTTTAAAACGGATACAGAATACCAGCAGACAAATGTAATGGTTTTGCCGGAAAGCTGGCTGAACTTTTCGAATTTTATCCAAGCCTTCCAGAGGGCAAACATGGGGAAAGCATTTATAAACTCCGTGATTATTCTGGTTTGTGTTCTGCTTGCTTCGGTTTTTATCGGTACGCAGCTTGCATATATTTTAAATCGATTTAAGTTTCCGGGAAATAACCTGATCAGAAACCTGTTTTTATTTGCGTCTCTCCTTCCCGGTATTGCCATGCAGATTGCCGTTTATGAAATCATGTTTAAGCTGGGATTTATCAATTCCCTCATCGGCTATATTATTATGATGTGTGGAACGGATGTTGTTTCAATTTACATCTATATTCAGTTTTTTGAAAATATTGAGTATTCGTTGGATGAGTCGGCTATTATGGATGGGGCCTCATACTTTACTATTTTTTACAGGATTTTATTTCCGCTCTTAAAACCGGCGGTCGTAACGGCTTGTATTTTAAAGGGCGTTGGTACTTATAATGAGTATTATTCCGCAAATCTTTATCTTCAAAATAAAAAGTCTTTGCCCACAGTGGCGACCTCTCTTTATACCTTTGTAGGACCCTTAGGAAGTAAGTATAATTTGATTTGTGCCGGTGTTATTATTTCACTGCTGCCTGCACTGATTCTGTTTATCACCTGTCAGAAGCAGATTTATAGCGGTTTAACTGCGGGCGCTGTTAAGGGCTGATGATAAGAGATTTTATATTACGTTTGGGATAAAAGGGGATTTTAAATATGAGACCAAAAAAACTAAAAATGCAGAAAAAGAGAAGCATTAAAAAAATAAACATAAAGAAAATAAGCCTTAAAAAGAGAATCAATAAGAAGAGAAGTATTATGACAACCCTTCTGGAAGCGTTTTTAGTGCCGGTAGCAATGATGGTGGTTTTGGGTCTGGTATCCTACAATACAGCATCCTCTGCGATTATTGCCAAATATACGGAATCTGCCGTATCCACGGTTTCGGCGGTCGGAAATTATTGCAATCTGGTATGTAACTCTATTTCCGGAAAGGCGCTTGAGATGGTATCGAACAGCGATCTGGGAGATTATTATGAGAAGCTGTATCGGAAGCAGGATTCTCAGGCGATGGACGCATTTCGGGGAACCAAGAGTCTGATTAATAATGTGAGATCAACAAACGGGTATATTTATAGCTGCAGTGTGATCCCGGAAAACGGTTCCTATACCACGACATTGACCGGTTCTATGACCGGCTCTCCCTATGCCGATTTTGAACAGACCGAAGAAGGTCGGTTCTTTGTGCAAAACCCCACTGTAAAAAAACAATGGATGGGATATCACGCTTATTTGGACGAAAATTTGAGCAGTACACCGGATCAGTATGCTTTTGTTTTCTATCAGAAGATGTTAAAAAATAATACCGTACTTGTCATGGACGTTGACATGGCAGTAGTGAATGATATGCTGAATCAAATGGATTTCGGGGATGGCAGTATTAAGGCTCTGGTATCGGGAGACGGAAGAGAAACCGCTGTTGTTCAGGGAAAGGAGGAGGCTGTAAAAGAGGAAACTTATTTTGCAGGCAGGGAGTTCTTTGAGCAGTCGCGCGCTGCCAAAGAGACTGGAAATACAAATGTGAAAATAGACGGAAACCGTTATGTTTATATTTATACCCCGGTTGGAACAACAGGGGCAATGATTTGCGCGCTGATTCCGAGAAGCAATTTATTGAGTCAGGTAGGCAGTATTAGAATATTAACGATTTTCCTGGTGATTTTGGCAGCTGCAGCGGCAATGGTGACCGGCGGAATTATTTCCAATGGCATTAGCAAGACAGTAAAATCCATGACAAGGGGACTGGAAGCGGTAGCACAGGGAGATTTATCCGGAACCTTCCATACCGGTCGAAATGACGAATTTAAAATTTTGACAGGCAGCTTAAACTCCATGCTGGAAAGCATGAAGCTGATCATGCAGGAAATGAAGCAATTTGGAGTAAAGGTGAGCGCCATGGCAATTGATGTTTCCGACAAGACCGGAGGAATTAGCAGTTCTGTGCAGAATATTTCCATTGCTATGGACGAAGTGGCAAAGGGAGTACAAAATCAGGTAGAAGAAACGGAAAACAGCAATGCAAAAATGGTTGTTTTTGCGGAAAACATTAATACGGTAACGGGCAGGACACAAAACATGAGTGAAACCGCAGACAAAGCCAGGGAGGCGGTGGATAAAGGCAGGATCATTGTACAGGAGCTAACCGTAAAATCGGACACGACCGTATCTCTGACCAAGGTGTTCGTAGATGATATTGATGAGGTGCAAAAACAGTCTGCAGAAATTCAAAGTTTTGTAGATATGATCAGCAGTATTGCGGAGCAGACCAACCTGCTGTCTCTAAATGCTTCTATTGAGGCCGCCAGAGCCGGAGAATCAGGAAAAGGTTTTGCAGTGGTCGCGGAAGAAATCAGAAAGCTGGCCGATCAGTCCAAGGAATCCGGCAACCAGATTCGAGAGATTGTAAAAAATATTGCAGGAACGACAGAAAAGACTACAAGTTCTGCAAAGAAGGCGGAGGAGATGATTCATGAGCAGGCGGTGGCTCTGGAACATACCGTAGAAGTCTTTGGCATGATCCATAACTGTGTGGTAGAACTGACGGAAGGAATCGGCATGATTGCGGGACGTCTGGGAGCAATTATGACAGAGAAGGATCAGATTCAGGACTCCGTTCGAAACATTTCATCAGTTTCAGAGGAGGTGGCAGCCTCCGCACAGGAGGTGACGGCAACTTTAGGAGAACAGGTTTCCGTTATCCATGCCCTGCTGGAAGAGGTGGAAGTACTAAAGAGTGATGCCAGGGAACTAGAGCAGTCTATCGGTAAGTTTAGAATATAGTACGAACTAGTATGAACGGATTCCGGCGGTGTTTTCTATTTCCGGAGATTTCCATTCGCGGGATTGTCAAGCCACGTTCCATCGCTGTCAAAGCGGGAACCGTGGCAGGGGCAGTCCCATGAATGTTCGACGCTGTTCCATCTGAGCGCACAGCCCAAATGTGGACAGCGTTTGGCTGTTGGTGTCAGCATACCAAGCAGTGCCTCATAGACATTAGCCGGCAGCTGAAGTTTCATGATCGATCTTGACGGGGAAAATACCTCTGAAAAATCATTTGCCCTGCCTACAACCATGTCTGCTAAAAGCATGGCTGATACCATGGAGGAAGTCATTCCCCATTTGTTGAAGCCTGTGCAAACGTACAAATAAGGTGTATTTTTTGAATACTGGCCGATATACGGAATGGCGTCAAGCGTCATACAGTCCTGCGTAGCCCAGCGGTATTGTTCGGCTGCGTTTGGGTAGTATTTTTGTGCAAATGTTTCCAACTCCTGATAAGAGCCGCCTTTTTTGCCGGTGCGATGGTCGCCGCCTCCGATCAAAAGAAGATTTTGATAACTGCGAAAGGACATTCCTGCTTTTGCTTCATCCACATACATGCCGTTGATAGTCTCTGCGTGTTCTAACGCTATGACATAGGATCGATGCTGGTATTGCTTAATAAAATAGCTACCGTGCTTATTAATAAAAGGAAAGTGTGTCGCCACAATTATTTTTTCGGCTGTGATTGATCCGTTTTCTGATATGGCGGTATGCTCTCTCACTTCTACAATATGCGTATGCTCATAAATATTCAGCCCTTGTGAAATTGCAGACACAAATTTCAGCGGATGAAATTGTGCTTGATTCGGAACCCTTACGGCACCGGCGGTTTCAAAAGGCAATTCGTCTGTATCGGTAAGATCTGCAAAACAGCCGGCCTTTTGTAAAGCTCGAACTTCCTGCTCCAGCTTTTTTGGGCTCTTAAGCGAATAGACAAACGCCTCCTTTCTCTCAAAATCACAATCCTTGTTCTGACAGATCGCCGCATAGGTCTCCAATGCCTTTTGGTTGGCTTTCAGATACATATTGGTCTTTTCGGGACCGATGCTGCGCATCATTTTATCATATAGCAGGCCGTGTTGAACGGTTATTTTTGCGGTTGTATTTTTTGTTACGCCGGAGCAAATCGTTCTGCTTTCGGCAAGGACATAATCGATGCCTGACTGCTTTAAGAAATATGCGCATAAGACTCCTGCCATGCCCCCTCCGATGATTAACACCTCTGTTTTGATATTGTCTTCGAGCTTTGGAAAAGCCGGCAACGAAATTTGCTCATTCCATACTGAAATCATAGGTTTTCCCAATCCGTTTTTGATTTTAGTATATCTAATTAACGGCATGATATACTAAAACATGTTAGAAAAGATTTGTGAATATAAATTTTGATTTATGTTTCCATTATTAGCATAAATAAGTTACAGATGGTGATGCTATCATTGAATAATAGGAAAGGTGGTGATGCCCATGTATACAAATACAACACCCAATAGATTGATAAACGAAAAATCGCCCTATCTGCTGCAACACGCATACAATCCTGTGGATTGGTGGCCGTGGTGTGAGGAAGCCTTTGCAAAAGCAAAGGCAGAAGATAAGCCGGTTTTCCTTTCTGTTGGGTATTCGTAGTTTGGAGACTATGACCGACATGCCATTGGTGCCATGTTATGGCGCATGAAAGCTTTGAGGATATAGCAACGGCAGGGCTGTTGAATAAGAATTATATTTCAATTAAGGTGGATCGTGAAGAGCGCCCCGATATTGACAGTGTCTATATGGCAGTTTGCCAGGCGTTTACAGGCAAAGGCGGCTGGCCGATGAGTATATTTATGACAGCGGATAGAAAACCGTTTTTTGCCGGAACTTATTTCCCGCCGGAATCTAAATACGGGATGCCGAGCTTTCGGGATTTGCTGATTGCGCTGTCCGACCATTGGAACCGCGATCGCAGCCGGCTCTTTGAATCTGCGGAAGAAATTATACAGCAGATTGGTGAGGAAGAAAGAGGTTATGACAATATTAGTACGGGCAGTCTCATTAAAAAGGCACTGGGGATTTTTTCGCGGAACTTTGATGCTGTAAACGGCGGTTTTGGCTCAGCACCCAAATTTCCGACTCCGCACAATCTCATTTTTTTGACGTTGTATGCAAAGCTGGAGCATAAAGAGTCCGTTTACCAAATGGTTGAAAAAACGCTGATGCAAATGCGCAAGGGAGGAATATTTGATCAGATCGGATACGGGTTTTCCAGATATTCGACGGATGAGATTTTTTTGGCGCCTCATTTTGAAAAAATGCTGTATGACAATGCACTACTGATGATCGCTTATGCCGCTGCATATAGCGTATCAACTGAAAACGTATATTTGGATACCTGCGAAAAGACGGCGGAATATATTCTTCGGGAAATGACTGCTCCTGACGGCGGATTCTACTGCGCGCAGGACGCCGACAGCGAGGGTATCGAGGGAAAATATTATACGTTTAGCCTGACGGAAATCCTTCGCGTTTTAGGTGAGGAAAAAGGAAGCGCATTTGCCGCAGCGTTTGATATCACGGAAAAAGGGAACTTTGAGGGTGTAAATATTCTCAATCTTTTAAAAAGCAACGACTTATCCGCCAATTTTGAAGGGGAAAGGAGGCAGTTGTATCATTACCGCAAAACACGCGCGAAGCTTCATCTTGACGATAAAATCCTCGCTTCTTGGAATGCCTTGATGATCATCGCGATGTCGCTGCTTTTCAGGGTAAGCGGAAAGGAAACGTATTTGAAAGCCGCTGAAAATGTACATCAGTTTATTGAAAAAAACTTGTGCCGCGGTGCCGAGCTATTCGCAAGCTATCGGGATGGCAGACATTCCGGGAATGGCTTTTTGGACGACTATGCGTTTTATATAACCGCACTGATAGAATTGTACTGTTCCACGTTAAATAAGAATTATCTGGAAAAGGCCGAGGCGCTTTGCCATAAAACAGCAGTGTGTTTTGCCGATCTTAAAAATGGTGGTTTTTATTTGTGCAAAACGGATCATAATGAGCTTTTTATGAATCCGAAGGAAACCTACGACGGCGCGATTCCAAGCGGCAACTCCATGATGGCCTATAATTTTGTAAGGCTGTATCAGCTGACGGAAAAAGAAGAGTTCCATGCACTCGCTAAAAAGCAGCGTGCTTTCATGTCGTCCAAATCGGCAAGCTACCCGGCAGGGAACAGCCTGTTTATGCTTTCCCTGCTGATCGATCAAAATCCGCCGCCACATATTGTGATCGTCTTAAAAGAACAGGCAGACATCGAGGCGATGCCCGGCAGTCTGCCTGTTTTTGCGAATGTGATCGTTGAGAAGGAAAGCAGCAGGTATCCGCTAATAAACGGAAAAACAACGTACTATGTTTGCAAAAACCACGTCTGCCTGCCGCCGGCTAATGATCTGAGGGAATGGAAAAATTCAATCCCCTGATTGGGCTTGAGCCGAGTCTTTCAATCCTCGGGCTTATACTTCTTTTCGAGCATGCTCATCCAGTAGCCCAGGGCAGCTCCGGCAGCACACATAATAACACAGATGATCGTCCCAAAGCTCAGGTAGTTGAAGTCTCGTGGGATAATCATTACCGTGGAGGCAAAAACGACGCCGAGGATAAAATGAAACAGTCCGGCGTAGGCCTTGGAGAAAATATAGTCCATCAGTTTGGCGAGCAGGAGCACACAGGCGATCCCCCCGAGCGCAAGCGGGATCAGCACTGCCAGATCCAAGGTCTTGATGCCGTCCGCCATGGATTTGTACATTCCCATATAAACAAGGAAGTTGGAGGGGCTTAAACCCGGCACGATGACGCCGAGCCCGATCAGTCCTCCGGCAAGTGTCCATGTGCCGAAGTTCTGCGAAATGCCGCCGCTGAATAAGGTCTCTCCATAAGCCAGGAATATCAGGGCAATTACAAATGTAATGAAAAGAATAGCAAGATGCTTGCTGCTTCTGCCTTTTTTTCCTGCCTGTCCCCACAAGGCGGGAATCGTTCCTAAAATACATCCGATAAACATCCAGAGAATATATGTTTCATAGGTGCCGAGGAAATAGCTGACCGCAAAGGACAGTAAAAAGACACCGGTAATCCCGCCGAGTCCCACCGGCAGAAGGAACAGGACGTTTTTCTTGAAATCACGTGTAATATGTGCCAGAAAGGAAATGATTCGCTCATAGATACCAAACACCGCTGCCAAAGCGCCGCCGCTGACTCCGGGCAATATAAAACCCGATCCGATAAACATTCCCTTAATAAAAAGTAAAAACCAATTTTCCATAACAGTCTCCTTGCATTATGTTGTTCGTTATTATGTTCTATAAATCATATGAAATAAAATCTATTCTATTATAACTGAAATGCGGAATAATAAAAACCATGATTTTTCAGTTGTATCAATCTTTTTTCAAAAACCTTTCCGTTTAAACCCAATTGATATGTTCAGACCGTTTCGAATGAGAAGTGTTCTTACGATGTTAAACATTCTCATGGCAGGAAACTTTTTCTTAAATTTTATGAAAAAGGTCTGAAAACAGATTCTTTTTACGTTTTTGGGCATAATAAGTCCGGTAAGATTTTAGAGGCTGTGTTTTTCCCTGTTGACAAAATGAGACGTGTATGATAAATTCTTTTTATAAAAATAATTTTCATGAAAAAAAATAACGTAAAATAAATTTAAAAGTTACTAGTAAAATAACACTAAGAAAAAGAAAGAATGAAGAAGAAATTAATCAATGTTCATAATAATAAAGGCTTTTACATCGGCCGGCATTATTTTGATAAAAAAATGAAATGGAGGAATTTTGTATGAAAAAGAAATTAGTAGCAGCAACGATGGCAGTAGTACTTGCGTTTGGCTTGGCAGCCTGCGGTACTGCGGCAACAACACCAACGGAACCGGAAACGACCGATGAGGCCGTAACAGAAAATTCGGCGACAGAGGAAACGGCTCCGACAGAAGGTACTGAGACTACAGACGGCGCAAAGACCTATGTGATCGGCTACTCTCCGGCAACGCTGAACAACGCATTCTGGCTTGCGGTAGAAGACGGTGTGAATCAGGCGATCTCAGAGAGAGGCGCTGACGTACACTTGGTTGAGGTGCATGCAAACGGCGACCAGTCGATTATGAACGACAGAATTAGTGATCTGATCAGCTCGGGTATTGATGCCCTGCTATTGGCACCGGCAGACTCCACAGCCTGCACATCCGCATTGGAGCAGCTGGATGCAGCCGGTATTCCGGTAATTAACTTTGACACACCGGTAGATGCGGCAGATTTAGTGGAAACAATTATTGCATCGAATAACTACAATGCAGGTTATGTAGTTGGTGCTGATGCAGCTTCCAAGATGGAAGACGGCGCAAAGGTACTTGTACTTCATTCCCCCAGAGCAAGTGCCTGCGTACAAAGATACGACGGATTTATCGCAGCAATGGATGAAAGTGGTAAGAAGTACACCGTTGTGAATGTACTTGACGGAAAGGGAGATCAGGAAACCTCCTTGGGTATTACGGCCGATGCGATCGTTGCAGACCCGGATCTTTCCATTATTTTTGCAGTAAATGATCCTTCCGCAATGGGTGCGGTAAATGCAATTGATCAGTCCAGTGTGACGCTTGCAAACAAAATAATGGTTTACGG
>CAZBRY010000050.1:10710-12792 GCA_964494285.1 uncultured Lachnospiraceae bacterium | reverse complement strand
ATGAGATCATCAAAGGTTACAATACTTCTGCAAATCAGATCTTAGAGGAATATAAGCAAAGTAAGCGGGCGCATATAGAAGGATGCGTTGCGGCGGAGCGTTCGGCTCTAAAATCTGCTGAGAATAAAGAAGTGTCGGCAACACAGATTGTCATCAGAAAGGAGCTTTCCGATAAGCAGGAGGAATTAAAAAGCAAACTGCTTTCGGAGGTTACTGTTTTATTAGAGGACTATAAAAGGACGGAAGAATATGTGAAACTTCTTGTTACCCAGATAAAGGAGGCAAAGGAATTTGCCGGTAAAAATCTGCTGACCGTTTATATTGATCCGGCAGATGCGGACAAAAAAGAACAACTGGAAAAAGAAACGGGTTGCCCGGTTACAGTCAGTGCATATTCCTTTCTCGGCGGGACAAGGGCTGTGACGAATGATGATAAGATTTTAATAGACAAATCGTTTGAGACGGCTTTGGAGGAGGAACGGAACCAGTTTGCCTTCCAGGGAGGGAATTCAAATGAACGACAGTAAAAAAGGAATTATCTATGGAATTAATGGCCCGGTTATTTATCTGAAGGGGAATACGGGCTTTAAAATGGGAGAAATGGTCTATGTCGGGAAAGAAAATTTAGTCGGCGAGGTCATCGGACTTTCCACTGATTTAACGACAATTCAAGTCTATGAGGAAACGAGCGGACTGAAGCCGGGCGCAGAAGTGACGGCGACCGGCAGTGCGATTTCTGTTACGCTTGGCCCCGGGATTCTGAATAATATTTTTGATGGAATTGAGCGCCCTTTGAATTCGATTGCGGAGAAATCCGGCATTTATATTAATCGCGGCATCAGTGCGCCGTCCCTTGATCTGGAAAAGAAGTGGGAGGTTACAATAACGGTCAGGAACGGACAGCACGTGGAGGGCGGCACGATTATTGCCGAGATGCAGGAAACAGCTGCGATTGTCCATAAGTCCATGGTGCCCCCTTTTGTGAAGGGTAAGATAAAGGATGTTGCGGGAAGCGGCACTTATACAGTCGAGGATGTGATCGCCGTGGTGGAGACGGAACAGGGCGAGGAGGTTCCTTTAAGACTTGCCCAGAAATGGCCGATTCGGGTTCCCCGTCCGGTCGACAAGCGTTATTCCACGCACATTCCGCTGATCACAGGACAAAGAATTCTGGATACGCTATTTCCAATCGCAAAGGGCGGTACGGCGGCAATTCCGGGAGGTTTCGGTACCGGAAAGACGATGACCCAGCATCAAATTGCAAAGTGGTCGGATGCGGATATTATTGTTTATATCGGTTGCGGTGAGCGCGGCAACGAAATGACACAGGTGCTTGAGGATTTTTCAAAGCTGGAGGATCCGAAGTCCGGAAATAAATTGATGGCGAGGACGACGCTGATCGCCAACACGTCCAATATGCCTGTGGCCGCCAGAGAGGCGTCTATTTATACGGGAATTACGCTGGCCGAATATTACCGTGATATGGGTTATGACGTGGCAATTATGGCGGATTCCACTTCCCGTTGGGCCGAGGCACTTAGAGAGCTGTCCGGACGCTTGGAGGAGATGCCTGCCGAGGAAGGTTTTCCGGCATATCTGGCCTCCAAGCTTTCTGCTTTTTATGAACGTGCGGGTCTCGTATCTAATTTAAATAATTCAGAGGGAAGCGTAACGATTATCGGCGCGGTTTCTCCGCAGGGCGGCGACTTCTCTGAGCCGGTGACTCAGAACACAAAGCGTTTTGTACGCTGTTTTCTTGGGCTTGATAAATCACTTGCTTATGCAAGGCATTTCCCGGCGATCCACTGGTTGACGAGCTACAGCGAATACTTGCCGGATTTGACACCTTGGTATCAGGAACGGGTATCGCCGGATTTTATGAATTACAGAAATAGAATTCTGACGATTCTGAACCAGGAAAGCAACCTGCTTGAAATTGTCAAGCTGATCGGCAGCGATGTGCTTCCGGATGACCAGAAGCTTGTGCTTGAAATTGCGAAGGTAATCCGACTGGGCTTTTTGCAGCAGAATGCGTTTCACCCAGACGATACGTGTGTGCCGATGGCGAAGCAGTACAAAATG
>CAZBRY010000050.1:0-10700 GCA_964494285.1 uncultured Lachnospiraceae bacterium | reverse complement strand
GGATACCATTCTTTATCTGAACGATGTATCAAGAAAACTGATTGCCATGGGAATGCCAATGTCCGTATTAAAGGAAAGTAATATTTTTGAACGTGTTATTTCCATCAAATATGATGTACCGAATAATCACCTGGAGCTATTTAATCAGTACAGAGCAGACATTGACGCATTTTACGAGGAAATATTAAGAAAGAACAAATAGTGCTGTTCGGAAAGGTATGGTGGATTTATGTCAATTCAATATATCGGTTTAAATCAAATTAACGGACCGCTTGTTGTTTTGGAAGGCGTAAAAAATGCGGCATTTGATGAGATTGTGGAAATACAGATGGACGGAAAGCAAAAAAAACTCGGCCGCATTGTAGAGATTTATGAGGATAAGGCGGTCATTCAGGTATTTGAAGGAACAGAAGGGATGTCCTTGAGAAATACGCACACGAAGCTGACCGGGCATCCGATGGAAATTAGTTTATCTGCAGAAATACTCGGAAGAACCTTTAACGGAATCGGACAGCCGATCGACGGACTTGGTGAGATTACGGAAGATGTGCGCAGAGATATCAATGGGCTTCCACTCAACCCGGTTGCCAGAGAGTACCCCAGAAACTATATCCGTACCGGTATTTCTGCAATTGACGTTCTGACGACGCTGATCAGAGGGCAGAAGCTCCCTATTTTCTCCGGAAATGGTCTTCCTCATGACGAACTTGCCGCGCAGATCGTTCAGCAGGCGTCGCTTGGGGATAATTCCGGGGAAGAATTTGCGATTGTATTTGCGGCGATGGGCGTTAAGCATGATGTTGCGGATTATTTCCAGAAGGTATTCGAGGAAAGTGGTGTCAGCAGCCATGTTTGTATGTTTTTAAATCTAGCGAATGATCCGGTCGTCGAGCGTCTTCTGACGCCGAAGATTGCATTGACAGCCGCAGAGTATCTGGCTTTTGAGCATGATATGCACATTCTTGTTATTTTGACGGATATGACATCCTTTGCGGAGGCAATGCGAGAGGTATCCTCTTCTAAGGGTGAGATCCCGAGCAGAAAGGGATATCCGGGTTATTTATACAGCGAGCTTGCGACAATTTATGAGCGCGCCGGAATTGTTACAAATGCAAAGGGCTCCGTGACACAGATTCCGATTCTGACAATGCCAAATGATGATATTACGCATCCAATCCCGGACTTGACGGGATATATTACAGAGGGACAGATTGTATTGGATCGCTCTCTCCACGGTCAGGGTGTTTACCCGCCGATCAGCATTTTGCCTTCGCTGTCCCGACTGATGAAGGACGGCATCGGTGCGGGCTTTACGAGAGAGGATCACCAGGATGTCGCAAACCAGTTGTATGCATCCTACGCGAAGGTACAGGATGCGAGAGCGCTCGCTTCCGTTATCGGTGAGGATGAGCTGTCTCCGATCGATAAAAAATATGTTGCGTTTGGCAAGGTTTTTGAGTCCCGTTTTGTCGGCCAGGGAATGGCACAAAACAGAACGATTCTGGAAACACTCGATTTGGCATGGGAGCTTTTAGGAATGCTGCCGAAGGAAGAGCTTGATCGTATTGATACGAAGATCTTGAACGAGCGGTATCAGGAAACCGTTGTGGAAGAATAAGACGGGCTGATACGAAGGATACCGGGAAGGAGGGCTGTGTATGAATATAAGTACGGTGCCTACAAAGGGAAACCTGATGTCTCTGAAGAATTCATTAAAGCTTGCCAAACAGGGCTATGAGCTGATGGATAAAAAAAGGAATATTTTGATCGCAGAGTTGACCGGCCTGATTGATGAAGCTAAGGGCATTCAGTCCGAGATTGATGTGACCTTCCGAAAGGCATATAAAGCATTACAGGAGGCAAACATTGAGCTTGGCATCAGCTATGTGCAAGAGGTCGCTGAAGCCATGGAGGCAGAAAACTCCATAGTTATTAAAACACGAAGTGTTATGGGCACAGAAATTCCGCGGGTAGAAATGGACGAAACAGAGAAGAAGCCAACGTTTGCTTTCTACAGCACAAGATATTCCCTTGATGAAGTCAGAGAGGCATTCCAGAAGGTAAAAGAGCTGACGGCAAGACTTTCCGCCGTCGAAAATTCCGCATACCGCCTTGCAGCAAATATCCGCAAGACGCAGAAGCGGGCGAATGCCCTGAATAATATTACGATTCCGACCTATGATGCGCTTTGCAAAAGCATTCAGTCTGCTTTGGAGGAAAAGGAGCGGGAGGAATTTATAAGGTTAAAGGTAATCAAACGTAACAAACAAAAAAGCTTACGATCCCCCTGAAAAGAAAATATCATAAGGACGTGACCGACATGCTGCGTATTGCCATCTGTGATGACCAGCCGGGAGAGTTGGAAATTATCAACGAATATATAACAGAATATCTTGGCACTTATACATTGGAAGCAGAAATAAAAAAGTTCTCCCACCCTGATCAATTACTGACCGCTATTGAAATCGAGGGCTTTCATCTCTACCTGCTGGATATTGTCATGCCGATGATCAGCGGGCTGGAGCTGGGGCATAGCATCCGCCGTATCAGCCAGGAGGCACAGATTGTCTACATTACCACCGAGCCGGGCTATGCGCTGGATGCCTATGCGGTCAATCCGCTGCATTACCTGATCAAACTGATAGAAAAGCAGGCGCTGTTTTCCGCGCTGGAGTTGGCCTTTTCCAAGGTGGATTTCGGCAAAGAAATTACCGTTACTGTGAAGATCAAAGAGGGCCTGCGCACCTTGTCCGCAGGCCAAATTGCATACTGCGAGTATAAAAATCACGCGGCGCACTATACGCTGATCGGTGGCGAACAGGTGAAAACGACCACGCTTGCCTGTGGTTTTGCCGAGTATATCGCGCCGCTTCTGCGCGATGCGCGCTTTCTTTCGCCCCATGTTTCCTTTGCGCTCAATAGGAGCCGTGTAGAAAAGCTGACGCGAGAGGGCTTTTATTTGCGCAAGGGAGGCTTTGTGCCTGTTTCCGCCAGGCAGTATACCGCTGTGCGCAATGCTTATTTGAACTATCGTTTGAGCAGAGAGGAGAAATAATGGAAATGTTTTTTGCGCATTTCTTGCGCGGCATTGTATCCGCCATCGCCAACGTGGTGCTTTTCATCTCGCTTTTGCAGCCGAAATACGGCCGAAAGGTCACAAACCTTGTTATGCTTGCTATCCTTACACTGAATCTGTCAACGGCGGTTTACTGTTACCTCACCGGCAACCTCACCCTGCTTGCAAAGATCGATGTGGTATTGTTTGTGCTGCTGTGTTTTGCGGCGCGGCCTTTTTTTCGGGACAGCTTTATGCGGTGGTTGTTTTCTTACATCACGGTGATGAACGTAAGCTTTATCGTGCTGGTGCTCAGCTTTGTTTTTTCAAGACCGCTGCCCTATCCAGCATATGCGAACACCCTATGGCGGCTGATTCTTTTTACGGTGGCTATTCTGCTGTTTCGCAAGGTGCTGCGGCCTCTCTATCGTCAGGCAGCGGAGCACTGGACGGTGTTTTTCTATGTGGCGGGCAGTGCTTTTTTTGCCTTTTCATGATTCATGCTCAGCAGCGATGATATTGTAGAAACCCTTACGGTACAAGCCATGCCGCTGCTTTGGCTTGTCCTTGTGACACTGGCGGGGTATGGCTCGGTATTTCACGGTCTCAAAAGCGTGGGTGCGGAATACCGCCTGAAGCAGGATAAGGCTCTGTTGGAGCTGTCCGGCGAGTCCATGAAGCAGCGCCTTTCCCTGATGGATGAGGCGGTAGGGCAAATGCGCGTTGTGCAGCACGATCAGCGTCACCTGAAGCCACCCTTTTGGAGCTGATGCAAAATGGCAATGTGGAAAAGGCCGCCGCTCTGCTGCGCCAGCAGATTGCCATTTTACCGAAAAAGCCGGTGCGTTATTGTGAAAATATTACTGTAAACGCTGCCGTAAGCTACTACGCTGCCTTGTCTAAGGGGCGGAGAATCCGCTGTGATCTTCGGCTGAATATCCCCGAAAAGCTGCCATTTTCCGATCTGGCGCTATCCATGACGCTTTCCAACCTGATGGAAAATGCCATACACGCCTGTGAAAAACTCGATCCCCAGATGGAGTGCTATCTCCGTGTTCGTGCCGTCTATACCGGCCAGTTCATTTTGGAGGTAGAGAACCCTTATTTCGGCGAGGTATCTCTGGATGAAAACGGCTATCCCGTCGTCCGTGATGAAGGACATGGTTGGGGCGGTGAGAGTGTTCGCGCTTTTGTACGGGAAAATGGTGGAGAGCTTCTCTATCAGGTAGAGAACGGCGTTTTTAATGTGCGGCTGCTGATCTGATCAAAGCTGTTTTCCTTTGTCAAGAGAAAACTTTGCGCTTATCCTTGAACATTAAGTAGAAAAATGAGTCTTTTAAGCAGAAAGGCTCATTTTTTCTTTTTCTCATGATACGCTCAGGACAGAACTTTACAAAATATGATGGAGTTGATGGAGGAAATGAACATGAGAAAAAGAATACGCTCCTTCTTGTTGGCGTCCTGCATGGTGCTTTCTTTGGCACTGTTCACAGGCGGCTGTGCACAAAAGAGCAGTGCGCCTGCCTTGTGGGAGGCTGGGAGCACCAGAAACAAGATTGTCGTCATAAGCGATATTCACATCGGAGTTGACGACAACTATGCCGAAAATGTTGCGAACCGTCCCATATTAATTGATTTTTTACAGCGGCTGCAAAGCACCACGGATGTGCGGGAGCTGGTAATTGACGGTGATTTTCTGGATGAATGGTTTCTGCCGGTGGATTATCCCAGCTACACCGATGTGCAACAATTTTACAAGGATGTGATTGCCAACAATCAGGGGATCATTGATGAGCTGAACAAGGTAGCTGACAGCGGAATCAAGCTGGTTTATATCCCTGGCAATCACGATATGACGCAGGAGGATGAAGTTTTGCAGGAGGCAATCCCCAAAATTGTACAGATTCGGGATGCCAAAGGGCTGGGAACCTATTACACGGGTGACCGCAATGAAATTGTAATTGAGCATGGCCACCGTTACGATGTATTCTCTGCGCCAGATACGGTAACCAACGCAGAGTTACTTGGTAATAATAATACCATGCTGCCGGCAGGTTATTTTTACGCCCGTTACGGCGCAACATGGGTAACCGAAGGCCACCCAAAGGTGGAAAGAACGTTGCCGGTAATCACCGATGTACCCGATCAATCTGATTTAGACCAATACGGCGCATATATGTATTACCAGATCCTTAAAAGTGTATCCGAACGGCTGACGGTCAACGAAGGTCTTGAGGAAAAAGTATTCGATATGCATATGGATGGTTTTGATGATTCCTATACTTATCTGGATTTTTATCCTGTTCAGCAGGAGGACGGAACGATATCCGCACCAGTACTGTTTAAAAATATTCAGCGTACATGGGCGGAACGTCAGGAAATCAATCAGGTCAAGATCCCAAACAGCTTTCTTGAGGCGGTTGCTGGAACCTTGGATGGGGAGTATTTCTTCAACCAGGCAAACATACAGTATCTGGATAACCCCGATGAAAACGTGGATGTAGTTGTGTTTGGTCACACGCATATACCTGAATATAAAGCCCTGGACAACGGAAAATACTACGTCAATGAAGGGACGTGGATTGACGATAACACCCGCTCGGAGGCTGAGCGTACATTTGCAGTCATCACCACCGGAGAAAAGACTACGGCCGGGCTGTATCAGTATGAGGAGGACGGCTCTGTGACCGATATTGCCTCCTTTCTTCCCCCAATGCAGGAGGCAATGTGAGCTTGTCCACTTTATTTGCGCGTTTATCACGGTTTTGCTTGCTATCCACCGAAAATTCCCCTATAATTCTTAAATGTAAGCATTTTTATAGAAATGCTCTTTTATTCTAGTAAAGGGGCAGGAGGAGGGAATATGGATTCTGGTACCATTCAAATTTTAATTGCTATGATTATTTATATGGCAGCGGTAATTGCAATTGGCTTTGCTTTTGCAAAGCGGGCAAACAAGAACACAGAGAGTTATTTTCTAGGAGGAAGGACTTTAGGTCCGTGGGTGAGCGCAATGAGCGCGGAGGCTTCCGATATGAGCGGATGGCTGCTGATGGGGCTTCCGGGTGTTGCTTATTGGTGCGGGCTTGCCGATGCTGCCTGGACCGGAATCGGCTTGGGTGTCGGTACCTATATCAATTGGCTGATCGTATCCAAGAGATTGCGCCGCTACAGCATCAAGGCGGGTAATTCGATTACACTGCCGGAGTTTTTCTCTAACCGCTATAAGGAAGAGAAGAAGGTCATCATGACCATTTCCGCTATTTTTATTCTGATATTCTTTACGGTTTATGCGGCAAGCTGCATGGTCACATGCGGCAAGCTGTTTTCAACGTTATTCGGCGCTTCCTATGTGTCCATGATGATCGTGGGAGCCATTTTTGTACTGATCTATACGATTATAGGCGGTTTTTTGGCGGAAAGCGCTTCCGATTTCATGCAGTCCATCGTCATGATTATCGCATTGTCGACCATCTTGATCATGGGTACGGTGAGTGCCGGAGGTATCGCAGCTGTTTATGAAAATGCAAAGAGCTTTCCGGGGTTTTTGGAGTTTTTCGGAATTGCGTCTCCTACGCTTGAAAACGGAGTACAGGCAGTTTCCAACGGGATGCCGGTATTTGGAGAGGCGAAAAGCTATGGGTTCATTTCCGTTGTTTCCACACTTGCCTGGGGTCTTGGCTATTTTGGAATGCCGCAGGTTCTCCTTCGCTTTATGGCCATTCGCAGCGAAGAGGAGCTGCCGCTTGCGCGCCGTATCGCAATGGTTTGGGTCGTTATTTCCCTGGCAGCAGCAATTTTTATCGGCATTGTCGGCCGAGCAGTATTCCCGACGGAGCTTAGCACGGCTGCTGAGGCGGAGAATATCTTTATCCTGCTGTCTACCAACCTGCTCCCTGCTTTGCTTGCCGGCTTCGTCATGGCAGGCATTCTTGCCGCGACGATCAGCTCCTCAGATTCTTATCTGCTGATCGCGGCTTCTGCGTTTTCCAAGAATATTTATCAGGGAATGTTGAAGAAGAACGCTTCAGACAAGCAGGTCATGAATGTTTCTCGCGCGATGCTTCTTCTTATTACGGTGATTGCAATTATTATTGCTTTGGATGAAAACAGCGTCATTTTTACAATCGTTTCATTTGCATGGGCGGGCTTTGGTGCGACATTCGGCCCCCTGATGCTCTTCTCTTTGTTTTGGAAGAGAATCAACCGTCCCGGTGCGATCGCCGGTATGGTCGGCGGCGCTGCGATGGTCTTTTTCTGGAAGCTTGTAATCCGCCCGATCGGCGGTGCGCTCAATGTCTACGAGCTCCTTCCGGCATTTTTGTTCTCCTGCTTATGCATCATCGTTGTTTCTTTGCTGACGGCTCCGCCTTCAGAAGAAATGCAGAGGGAATTTGAGGAAGTGAAGGCCGGAATTTAAGGAATAAAAGTTGCGATCGCATTCAAGTGGTTTTTCCCTCCCGCACGACGGGCAAGGTCGTATAGGTCTGTACGAGCAGGGAAGGGTTTTCAAGCTTTCGAAGGATCATGGAGGCGGCCTGAAGTCCCAGATCATAAACGTCAATATCGATTACGGTGGGTTTTGGTTCGATCATACGAGAGTACGGATAAATATCAAAGGTAAGCAGGGCAATTTCCGAGGGAATGGAAAGCCCTGCTTTTTCTATTGCCTTCATTGTGCCAAGCGCCAGCGTATTATTTTCACAAATAATAGCCTTGGGGCAATTTTTTGACTGCAGTAGGGTGCATGATTTTTCAAAGCCGTCCTGCAGGCTAGAGTCGGTAAAAACCGTATAGGCTTCGGGAACGCGCAACCCGTTTTCATACATGGCGCCGAGAAAACCGTTTAGACGATGCTGGGAAATATAGTCCGAGCTTTTTCCGCCGATAAAGGCAATTTCTCGGTAACCGCGCCTGATCAGATGCTGGGCGGCTATCTGTCCGGCTAGCCCGTTGTTCGTATCGATCCAGCAAAGATGGCTGTTTGTACCGGGGGAGCCGATTAAAATATGCGGGAATTGCTCCGCTGTCAGGATCTTGGACATCGAGGGTGCATAGGCCGAGCCGTGAATGATGATTCCATCCGCAGTTTTGCGAGAAACCAATTCAAAAAGAAATGCGTCCGGGCTGACGCCCTCCGGAGGACAGGCTAAGGTGGTAGAATAGGATTCCAAAGAAAGCGCGCTCTGTACACCGCATAAAATATCGAACATATGCGGATTGGCATATGCGGCATCCCTGGAAAAGGCCGCCAGAAAAAGAATGTTTTTCGTGCTCCCCTTTGCAAAGCTGACCGCCCGCGCATTGGGCGTATAATTCAGCCGTTCCATGACCTCCTGCACTTTTTTTGTCGTTGCTGGAGAAATAGAGCTCCAATGGTTCAACACCTTGGAGACGGTGGAAGTGGACACGCCTGCTTCACGTGCGACATCGCTGATCGTAATTGCCATGAGAATCCTCCTGTCGGTAATAATGAATAAATTTGATAATATAGTATAGCGGTTTCCCAACAAAGTCAAGCAGAAGAGAAAGAAATAAATAGCAGTAAAGCGAGCAACCGTGATATAAAGTAACTAAATAGTAATGTGCACGTTGCTAAAACAAATAGTAAATTTGGGAAACCAATTTCTTAAAGGAGGAATTAGATGAAAAAGCTCATTAGTATGATATTGTGCGCTGCAATGGCAATAGGGCTGCTGACCGGCTGTGGAGACAGTTCGGTCTCGGCGGAAAATGGGAATGTGGCAGAGGCTTCGTCGCAGGAAACCGAAGCGGACGTCCAGGAGGAGACAGCCGGCGAAAGTGGGGCATCGACTGAGCCGGTTACGATCACAGCCTGGCATGACAACGACGAAGCGATGATGAACGCGCTTGCCGATGTTGTAAATGAACAGTTAAAAAACGACAATATTACATTAAAATTTGAAAAGAAGAGCGATGTTACCGGACAGATCCAGCTTTATGGCACAGATGCCGTAAATGGGCCGGATATGTATTTGTTCGCACATGATTCCCTCGGCAGCTTTGTACAAATGGGAATTTTGGAGCCGGTGGATGCGCTCGTTTCACAGGATGCCATGGCGGATTTGCTTCCGATGACGATCGAGGCCGCTACTTACGATGGAAAGCAGTATTTGATGCCGGTCTATTATGAGACCTTGCTGTTTATGTATAATAAAGATCTTTGGGAGGGAGAAGTGCCTTCCACGACAGAAGATTTATACGATTATATGGAAGCGCATACCGATGAGGCGGCAGGAACCTATGCGCTTGTCAACCAGCACTCCAACGCTTATAATGTGGCTCCATATATTTATGGATTTGGTGGTTATATCATCGATAAGGACGGTAATCCGGGACTCAACGCACAGGCGACAAAAGATGCCATCAGCTACAACAAAAAGTTCGCGATACTGGAAGCAGATGGAGACTACAATACGGTAACGGCGCTGTTTAACGAAGGAAAAGCATCCGCGATCATCGGCGGTCCGTGGTTGGTTTCCGGCATCAAAGAGGCAGGAATTAATCTTGGAATTAAGTCCCTTTCGAATTTTGCGCTGCCGGACGGAAATTCAATGAAGCCTTTCTCGGGTGTACAGTGTCTTGGTGTTTTGAAGCATGCGGCGGAAAGCAAAAAAGACGCGGTCGGCAAGGTTCTCGAAGTGTTAGCAGAGCCGAAGGCTGGAATGGAACTTGCAAGGAACTTCAATTGTGCACCTGCAAACGGCAAGGCTTATGATGACACTGAGGTCGCTTCTAATGAGATGATCCTCGCTATGAAGCAGACTGCAGATGTCGCAGTACCAATGCCAAATATTCCGAAAATGGGCGTGATGTGGGGACCAACGGAATCATTGTTAACAGCTGTCAATAAATCCGGTCAAGATGTGGATGCAGCAGCAGAGCAGTACCAGAGCGAAGCGCTCAGCGCAATTGCAGATATGCAGTAAAGAAGTAAGAAGGAAGGAAGCGGGAGCTATGAAAAAAAGCAGAGGGATGCTGCCTTGGCTGTACAGTCTGCCGTCCTTGCTACTGATCGGGCTGGAAAACTACAGGCGGGCGCTGTTTAAACTGGACTCCGGATTTTTGGATGCCTTGGGAACAACACTTTTATGGACCGCGGTCAATATGGTTTTGCAGGCGACGGCAGCTTACTTCATTGCATTGGATTTAAATGTCGAGGGTCTGAAGGCAAGGCGCATCTATAAGACGCTGCTGATGTTTCCGTGGGCAATGCCGGCCTATGTTTCCATTCTCGTATGGCGGGTCGGCATGTACAATACGGAATTCGGGCTGTTAAACAAGCTCCTCGTGGCACTCGGCGGCACAAAGGTAGATTTTTTATCAAAAAATATGCCTGCGTTCTTAGCCTGTCTGGTGCTGAATCTATGGATGGCGCTGCCGTTTATGATTGTGATGATGGACGGCGCGCTGCAGAGCATCGACAGGAGCCTGTATGAAAGTTCCCTGTTGGACGGAGCCGGTTTTATAGCGAGAAATATTTATATTACAGTGGTCAAATAAAAAACTAAATTCTAGTTCCAATTGAGTTGACCTCGTATTTTCGATTTTGAGCAACTTTTTATTAATTACCCTATATAAAAGTACCCTGAAAAGTGCTATAATCCGTTTTGTAAAGTCTGTT